>JACUUM010000055.1 GCA_014859305.1 Coriobacteriia bacterium | reverse complement strand
GGGCTGCTCCTGCACCCGGGCGCGGCGCTCGCCGGGGAGGTCGTGGTCGTCGGGATAGACGTCCCTTCGGCGTTGCTCGGCGGTCCGGGGGACCCGGAGGTGTGGGAGGACGCCGACTACGCGGCGCTGGTATCGCTGCCCGAGCCCGACACGCACAAGAACCGCCGGGGCCGGGTGCTCGTCGTGGCCGGTTCCGGCGCCTTCCCGGGCGCCGCGGCGCTCGCCGCGATGGGCGCGCAACGCGCCGGGGCCGGCTACGTCACGCTGGCGGCGCCCGATTCCGCCGCGCGGGTCGCCAACGCGCTGCTGCCCTCGGTCGTGGTCTCGCCCTTGCCCGAGAACCCCTCGCGCACGCTGGCTTCGAAGGCGGCCGAGGCGGTCCTCAGCCTCGCGGCCGAGCACGATGCCGTCGTCGTCGGGCCGGGCCTCACACTGGCGCACGGCTCCGTGCTCGTCGCGCGCACGGTGGTCGCCCGGGCCGAGGCGCCGCTCGTGCTCGACGCCGACGCGCTGAACGCGCTCGTGGACGCGATCGGTCTGTTGGGGGCTCGCGAAGGAACGGCCGTGCTCACGCCGCACCCCGGGGAGCTCGCGCGTCTACTGGGCGTGCAGACGGCCGACGTACAGCGCGATAGGCTATCCTATGGGATGAGGTTGGCCGAGGGTGCGATCACCTGCCTGCTCAAGGGCGCGAGGACCGTCATCGCCGGCGATGGGCGCCGAGTGGTGGACACCGCCGGGACTCCTGCGCTGGCTCACGCCGGTACGGGCGACGTGCTGGCCGGAGCGGTCGGGACCCTGCTGGCGCAGGGCCTCCCCGGCCTCGAGGCCGGCGCGCTCGCGGCGCACCTGCACGGGTGGGCCGGGCGGCTCGCCGCCGAGGAGGGCAGCGAGCTCGCCGTGACGGCCGAGGACGTCGCGGCGTTCCTGCCCGGGGCCCTGCGGCGACTCGTCGGGCGCTAGACGAGGTGGAGGAAGCATGGCTGATCTGACTGCGGCCGACGTGATGACCCCCGACCCGCTCGTGGTCGCGCCCGACCTCCCGGTCACGGAGGCCGCACGGCTGATGGTCGGCAGGCGCGTGGGCGCCCTTCCCGTGGTCGAGGACGGGAAGCTCGTCGGGATCGTCACCGAGGGCGACCTCATAATGCAGGACGTGAAGGTTGAGTTCCCCACGTACATCCACCTGCTCGACGGCTTCATCTTCTACCCCCCCGCGCAGGCGCGCTTCGAGGCCGAGCTGAAGAAGGCCGTGGGGGCGACGGTGGGGCAGGTGATGACCAGGGACGTCCTCACGGTTACTTCGGACGCGCCGGTGGAGGACGTCGCCACGCTCATGGTCGACCGCGACGTCAGCCGGGTCCCCGTGCTGGAGGGGGAGCGCGTCGTCGGGATCATCTCCAAGTCCGACATCGTCCGCTCGCTCATATCAGGGGGCTAGGTGACGTATCGCCGTCCCGCATGGGCCGAGGTGGACCTCGGCGCGGTCGGGGCCAATGTGGGCGCGCTGAAGGCGAAGCTGCCGGCCCGGACCCTGTTCATGGCTGTGGTCAAGGCGGACGGCTACGGTCACGGAGCGGCTGAAGTGGCCCGCGCCGCGCTCGCCGCGGGCGCCGACAGGCTCGGGGTCGCCACTGTCGAAGAGGGGTTCGCCCTGCGCCAGGCAGGCGTGGTCGCGCCCATACAGCTGATGGCCGAACCACCCGCGAGCGCGGCTCCGCTCCTCGTGGAGCACGACCTCATCCCGGCCGCGTTCACGCCCGGGTTCGTCCAGGCGCTCGACGGTGCAGCACGGGAGGCCGGTCGCGTCGCGCGCTATCATCTCAAGGTCGACACCGGGATGAACCGGATCGGGGCGCGAGCGGAGGACGCGGCGCGCCTCGCGGCGTCTCTCCGGCTGCTGGAAGCGGCTCGGCTGGAAGGGACGTTCACCCACTTCGCGACGGCGGAGATGCCCGGCGACTGGGAACTCGAGCGCCAGCTGCGGCGCTTCCGCGACGCTCTCGCGGAGATGCGCACCGAGGGGGTGGACCCCGGGATCGTGCACTCGGCGAACACGGCGGCGGTCGTGCTGCATCCGGAGTCCCACATGGACATGGTCCGTTGCGGGATCGGGATCTACGGGCTGCACCCGGGCGAGGCGACGCGCGAGCGGGTCGGCCTCCAGCCCGCGATGGCGGTGAAGTCGTGCGTTTCGTGCGTGAAGCGGATCGGGCTCGGTGAGGGCGTCTCCTACGGCATGACGTATCGCGCCGCCGCGCCGGTCACGATCGCCACGCTGCCTCTGGGTTACGCTGACGGGATCCACCGGGTGCTCTCCGACCGCATGGAGGTGCTCGTCGGCGGCAGGCGCTGCAGGCAGGTCGGCCGCATCTGCATGGACCAGCTCATGGTGGAGGTACCGGAAGGTCTGCGGGTCCGGCCGGGAGATGAGGCGGTCCTGGTCGGACGGCAGGGCGAAGAGGCGATCGGCATGGACGAGGTGGCGAAGGAGGCGGGTACGATCAACTACGAGATGGCGTGCGTGTTAGCCCTGCGTATGCCAAGGCGCTTCATATGATTTAACCTACATCGCCCCAGCCGGCTTCATCCGGATCATGGCTTCGCAGAGAGCGCCGTTTTTTTGGAGGAAGGGGCGAGCCGGCGTAGAAATCCCAAGTGAGGCGACTCCTCAAGGGGGTTCTTGCAAGCGTGTGCGCCGAGTCGGGTCGTCGGGCTTCCTTAAAGGTTGGCAAGGGGGTACTTGCGTGGACGAGAAGGTGCTGGAGGAGATCCAGTTCCACCAGGAGACCATCAGCCGTGACGGCGCGTCGACATCTCCGCTCCACCTCATACGCGAGAAGGAGATGGAGATCTCCGGTCGGGTGCTCGCCTCCAAGCGCGAGGCCGAGGAGTTGATCGCGACCGCACGGCGCAAGACCGTCGAGATGACCACCAAGGCGGAGGACGAAGGAGCCAAGCTCGCCGCCCAGCGTGCGACCGCTCTCACCGCCGAGGCCGAGGTCGAGGTCGAGCGTATCCGGCAGGAGGCGACGGAGGAGGTCACCCGGCTCCGTGAGAGCATCTCGTCACGGGAAGAGCGCGCGGTCGCCTTCCTCCTCGACCTGGTCAAGTCCGTCTAGTGTGCCTCATATCTAGCGGGGGGTGGACCTGATGCTCGTCCCGATGGCAAAAGTCGAGATAATCGGCCCCAAGAACCTGTTCCTCGATGTGGTGAGCCTCCTGCACGAGCAGGGGACCCTGCACATCGAGGACCTGTCGAGCAAGATCCGTTCGGGCGAGGTGCCGCTCGACCAGATGGAGGTCTACTCGAAGCAGGAACAGGACCGCGAGCGCATGGAGGAGATGCTCATCCGCGTGCGCGCCATCCTGAAGGCCCTCAATGCGCCGGTCAGGGCCGACGACTCCGCCCGGAGGAGCGAGTACAGAGAGCTCTACCAGATGACGAGCGAACAGCTCTCCGACGAGGTCGCCACCGTCATCGGAGAGGTCGAGGAGCGCACCTCCGGTTTGGCTGCGGCGCACTCGACCATCGAGGCGGAGCTGGCGCTGCTGGCTCGCTACGAGCCCGTGCTCCACAAGGTACAGCCGCTGGCCAAGCAGATCGTGACGACGGGGTCGTTCGAGTCGGTCGCGCTGCTGGTCGAGCGCCGGTACAAGGGCGCGCTCGAGCAGTTGAAGGAGGAGCTCGACAAGCTCACGAAGAAGCAGTGCGAGATCGTCTCGACCGATGTCGACGACGACACGACAGCCGCCATCGTGGTGTTCGCCAAGCAGTACTCCGAGGCGGTCCACAAGTTCCTGGCGATGGAGAACGTCAACCAGATCCGTCTCCCGTCGGACTTCCAGGACATGCCCTTCGACGTCGCCTACGACGCGCTCAAGGAGCGCCGCAAGAACCTGCCGCAGCAGTTGCGCGACGTGTCCGGAGAGCTGGACGAGATGTCCCAGCGATGGTACTGCCGGCTGGCGACCGTGCGTGACGTGCTCGTCGACAAGCTCGACGAGATCTCGGCCATCCCCAAGTTCGGCCGGACGGAGTACGCCTTCGTCATCGACGGCTGGCTGCCCATAGAGGACGTGGGCAAGCTGCGCAAGGCGATCCGCGAGCAGTGGCGCGAGGACATCATCGTCAACCAGACCGAGATCAGCGAGAAGGAGTACGGCGAGACCCCCGTCGCCTTGAGGAACCCGAAGGCGCTCGCGCCGTTCCAGTTCCTGCTGTCCGCCTACGGCACGCCGAAGTACGGCACGCTGGACCCCACGTGGATGCTCTTCCTGTTCTACCCCCTGTTCTTCGGCATGATCGTCGGCGACCTCGGGTACGGCCTGGTGATGATGGGCATCGTGCTGTGGTTGCGCTTCAAGTTCAGGCAGAACGCGGCGATCCAGCTCGCCACCGCGATCCTCGGCCCCGCGGCGACCATGGTCATCGCATTCGGCTTCCTGTACCAGGAGATGTTCGGCGACCTGGTCAGCCACTACTTCGGTCTTGGTGAGATCGCCATCCACCTCGGGCCGGTGACCCTGCCCTTCCACCGGGTCGCCCTCGTCCGGGAGTTCATGGTGCTGGCCATAGCCGTCGGCGTGCTGCACGTGATGTTCGGACTGGCCATGGGGCTGGTCAACGCGATCAGGGGCAGGCACCGGAAGCACATCTGGGAGAAGGCGGGCATACTGACCTTCCTTCTCGGCGTGATGTTCGCCGTCGGCGTCGGGTTCGTGCTGGAAGGCGGCGCGAGCACGGCGGCGCAGACCGCGTTCGCGGTCGCGGCGGCCGGTGGCTTCATCTTCGCCATCCGGGGTGGAGGGGTGATGGGCGTCGTCGAGGCGATCGAGTCCGTCGCCCACATGGCCAGCTACATCCGTATCATGGCGGTCGGCCTTGCCGGCGCCATCTTCGCCGACGCCGTCAATGGTATCGTGGCCGATACCGGCAACATCATCGCTGGAGCGGCGATCGGTGTGCTGCTCCACGGGCTGAACTTCATCATCTGCGCCTTCAGTCCGACGATCCATGCTCTGCGTCTCAACTTCCTGGAGTTCTTCGGGAAGTTCTACGAGATAGGTCAGCAAGAGTACAAGCCGTTCCAGAAGACGACCGGAGGGGAGAAGAGCGCATGATCAAGAATCGGCTGGCAAAGTGGGTATTCGGGTGCACGTTCCTGACCGCGCTGATGGTCCCGGCACTCGCGCTGGCGGAGGAAGCCGCGCCTGAGGCGCCCGTCGACTGGCGAGTGGCGGTCGGCAGGGCGGTGGCGGCCGGGTTCGCCATGGCTGTCTCGGCGCTGGCGGCCGGATACGCACAGGCCAAGATCGGGTCCGCGGGTGCCGGCACGCTCGCCGAGCGTCCCGAGGTGTCGATCTGGATCATCACCCTGCAGGCCCTTCCGGAGATCATCGTCCTGCTCGGTTTCGTGTCGGCGATCATGATCAACGCCAGCTAGCGCCGGCTGCTCTCGGAAGGGCGGGACCCAATGGCACTTGAGGACATCTTTCAAGCCCTCGAAGAGCAGGCGAAAGCCGACTGCGACCAGATACTGAGCGGAGCGCGCGACCAGGCCGCGAGCATCGCGGCCGACTGCGAGGTGGAGTGCGATGCGATCCGCCGCAAGCATGTGGAGCAGCGCGAGCGTGAGGTGCGGGCGCAGGTCGGCCAAGCCCTGAACGCGGCGCGCCTCGACGCCAGGAAGGCCGTCGCCGCCATGAAGGAGGAGGCGGTCGGCCGCGTCTTCGACAACACGAGGGAAGCCCTCGGCAGCGTGCGCTCGAGCGGCGAGTACGCGTCGCTCTTCCGTTCCCTGCTGGAGGAAGCCGTGTCGGGCGTGGACGGGCCGTTCGAGGTGCTGGTAGACCCGGCGGACGTCGCGCTGGCGGGTGAGTCACTTCGGGGCTTGGGATTGAACGCCGAGGTCAGAGGCGAGATCTCCACCGCCGCCGGGGTTATCGTCACGACCGACGACGGTAGGGTGTCGCGGCGCAACACCTTGGAGGACCGGCTGGACAAGGTACGGCAGAGCGCCCAGGCGCGGGTCGCGGAGATCCTGTTCTCATGAGCACGACCTCGGCTGTTCGGCCCTCGACGACGGGGCGCAAGGACTACGGCTACAGCAACGCGCGCGTGAGAGGCATGCGCGCGCGTCTGCTGAACCGTTCCTTCTACGACACGCTCATCGAGGCTCGCGACATCCAGCAGATGATCCAGGAGCTGACGAGCACCGGGTACGGTCCCGACCTCGAGGAAGTGCTCATCAAGGGCCGCGACGCCGCCGTCGTCGACGAAGCGCTGAAGAACAACCTGGTGCGGACGTACCGGAAGATCCTCGGCTTCCTCAACGACGAGGGGCGCGGTCTCGCCACGACACTGCTCGGGCGATGGGACGTCTTCAACATCAAGACCATCCTTCGTGGCAAGCACATGCGGCTGCCCGCCGAGGAGGTCGGCGAGAGCCTCGTACCCGCGGGTCAGCTGTCGGAGATCGAGCTGAACGCGATGCTCGCGCAGGACGACGTGAAGTCCGCGATCGACGCGGCCGTGACGCTCGGCTTGCCCTACGCGGCGGCGTTGCGGTACGGGATCGGCGAGTATGCGAAGACCGGTGAGCTCGCGGGCCTCGAGCTGTCCCTGGACCGCCACTACGCCGAGTGGGCGACGAAGCGCCTGTCGAGGCGCGGGGCCAACGCGGCCATCGCGCGGAGGATCCTCGGCACCCAGATCGACATCGTCAACCTGCTCACGGTGTTCCGGATGCAGAAGGCCGACATCGAATCGCTCGACGTGGCCCAGTTCCACCTGCCGGGCGGCCTGGCGATCGGGGCGGACCTCTTCGAAGAGGTCGCGGGCATGTCCGACGTCGACCAGGTGCTCGATCGGCTGCGCAACACGATGTACGGCCCGGCGCTGGAAGACGCGGCGATGAAGTACATCGAAGTGAACTCACTGTCTGTCTTCGAGCGGGCGCTGGAGGACCACCTCATCCGCAAGGTCACGCTGTCCGGCGTTCACGACCCGCTCGGCGTGGGCGTGGTGGTCTCCTACCTGACGGCGAAACAGAACGAGATCACCAACCTGCGGATCATCGTGAAGGGCAAGTCCATCGGGATGCCCGTGGAGCGGGTGAGGGAGGAACTGATCCTTGTATAAGCTCGTCGTGCTCACGGACTCCGACAACGCCGACGGCTTCCGTCTGGCGGGTGTGGACGTCGCCGTGGCCGACTCTTCCGAGGACGCCCGGCGCCGCCTGAACCAACTGCTGGACGACGAGGCGAGCGGGATCATCGCCGTCAACGAGCAGATGATGGGGGCGATCGATGAGCGCACGCAGAGGAAGATCGACTCGATATACCGGCCAATCGTGATCTCGCTGCCCATCAAGGAGCAGCTGCACATGGGGGAGGACCACCGGGCGTACCTGTCACGCCTGATCCGACGCGCGATCGGATTCGACATAACGCTGAGGCGAGGCTGATGATTGTAGGAACGATCGGCAAGATCACCGGGCCCGTCGTCGTTGCAGAGGGCATGACGGGCGCCAAGATGTACGACGTCGTCCGCGTCGGCGCGGCAGGCCTCATGGGCGAGGTCATCCGGCTGGAGGGCGACAAGGCCACGATCCAGGTCTACGAGGACACCTCCGGCCTGATCGTCGGTGACCTCGTGGAGTCCACCGAAGGTCCGCTCATGGTCGAGCTCGGACCCGGGCTGCTGTCGTCGATCTACGACGGCGTACAGCGGCCGCTGCCCGTCATCGCGCAGCACTCCGGCGACTTCATCGAACGCGGTACCGTGGCCAGCGCCCTGGACCGCGAGAAGCTGTGGCACTTCGTGCCGACGGTCGCGGCCGGCGACGAGCTCGCTGCCGGCGACGTGATCGGCACCGTCCAGGAGAGCCGCATGATCGAGCACCGGGTGATGATGCAGCCGGGGCTGGCGGGCAGAGTGCTCGAGGTCGTGCCGGAGGGCGACTACGACGTCGACACCGTGCTGGTGAAGCTGGACAACGGCGACGTGAAGATGAGCCAGTGGTGGCCGGTGCGGCAGGGCCGGCCGTACGCGCGGAAGCTCGACCCGACGCACCCGTTCACCACGGGCATGCGGATCCTCGACACGTTCTTCCCGATCGCGCTCGGCGGCAACGCCATCATCCCGGGCGGCTTCGGGACCGGCAAGACGGTGACCCAGCAGTCGCTGGCCAAGTGGGCCGACGTGGACATCATCGTCTACATCGGCTGCGGAGAGCGCGGCAACGAGATGACCGAGGTGCTCACGGAGTTCCCGGAGCTCGAGGACCCCGCCACGGGCGCGCCGCTGATGGACAGGACCGTGCTCGTCGCGAACACGTCCAACATGCCCGTGGCCGCCCGCGAGGCGTCCATCTACGTGGGCGCCACGCTGGCCGAGTACTACCGCGACATGGGCTACAACGTGGCCATGATGGCCGACTCGACGTCGCGCTGGGGCGAGGCGCTGCGCGAGGTCTCCGGACGCCTCGAGGAGATGCCCGGCGAGGAGGGCTATCCCGCCTACCTCGCGACGCGGCTCGCCGCCTTCTACGAGCGCAGCGGCCGTGTCCAGGCTCTCGGTACGGAGGAACGCGTGGGCTCCGTGACGATGGTGGGCGCGGTCTCTCCCGCCGGCGGCGACATGTCGGAGCCGATGACGCAGAACTCGCTGCGGGTGACCGGGGCCTTCTGGGCGCTGGACACCTCGCTCGCGCACAGGCGCCACTTCCCGGCCATCTCGTGGACCAAGTCCTACACGCTCTACGGCGGGCAGATCAGGCGCTGGTACGAGGACAACGTCGCGCCGGACTGGCAGGAGACCCGCGATCGAGCGATGTTCATCCTGCAGAAGGAGACCGAGCTGCAGGAGATCGTGCAGCTCGTCGGACCAGACGCTCTGCCCGAGTCCGAGAAGATCATCCTCGAGGTCGCCCGGATGCTGCGAGAGGACTTCCTCCAGCAGTTCGCGTTCGACGAGATCGACGCGTACTGTCCGCCGAAGAAGGCGTACTGGATGCTGAAGACCGTCCTGGCGTTCTACGACGCGGCGGTCTCGGCGCTCAACCGCGGTGTCTCGCTGCGCGAGATACTCGAGCTCCCCTTCAAGGACGAGATCGCAGGCATGAAGACGACGCCGCACGAAGAGGCGCTGGAGCGCTTGCCCGCCATGTGCGGCGAGGTCTCCGAGCAGATCGCGGGAATCGAGGTGTACTAGAGTGGCTCAACTCAAGGAAGACGCCGCACCGAAGCGCTCGCTGCTCTCGACGGAGTACAGGACCCTGTCCTACGTCACGGGCCCGCTGATCTTCGTCAACAACGTCCACGGCGTGGCATACAACGAGATGGTCGCGATCCTGATGGCGGACGGCTCCGAACGGTCGGGGCAGGTGCTCGAGGTCTCCGGCGACATCGCCGTCATCCAGATCTTCGAGGGCACGCAGGGCATCGACGTCGACAAGACACGCGTCCGCTTCCAGGAGGAGGTCGCGCGGCTCGACGTCTCCCAGGAGCTGCTCGGCCGCATCCTGAACGGCGTGGGCAAGCCGATCGACGGCGGCGCGCCGATCATCCCGGAGAAGCGGCTGGACATCACCGGGTCTCCGATCAACCCGTACAGCCGCGAGAAGCCGGCCGACTTCATCGAGACGGGCATCTCGGCCATCGACGGGCTCAACACGCTCGTCCGCGGCCAGAAGCTGCCGATATTCTCGGGCTCCGGCCTGCCGGCCAACGAGCTCGCGGCGCAGATCATCCGGCAGGCCCGCGTCATCTCCGGCGAGGAGTTCGCCATCGTCTTCGGCGCCATGGGCATCACCCACCGCGAGGCGGCGTACTTCATGGAGCAGTTCGAGAGTACCGGCGCGCTCGAGCGCGTCGTGTTCTTCCTGAACCTCGCCGACGACCCCACGGTCGAGCGGCTGCTCACCCCGAAGTGCGCGCTCACCGTCGCCGAGTACCTGGCCTTCGAGAAGGATCTGCAGGTGCTCGTCGTGCTCTCCGACATGACCAACTACTGCGAGGCGCTGCGCGAGGTCTCCACCGCCCGCGAGGAGGTGCCGGGACGCCGCGGCTACCCGGGTTACATGTACACCGACCTCTCGACGATCTACGAGCGTGCCGGCCGTATCAAGGGTCGCAAGGGCTCTGTCACGCAGCTCCCGATCCTGTCGATGCCCGACGACGACATCACGCACCCCATCCCGGACCTCACGGGCTACATCACCGAGGGTCAGATCGTGCTCTCGAGGCACCTGCACCGCCGCGGCGTCTACCCGCCGATCGACACGCTGCCGTGCCTGAGCCGGCTGATGAACCTCGGGATCGGCGAGGGCAAGACGCGTGAGGATCACCGCGCGGTGGCCAACCAGCTCTACGCCGCCTACGCCCAGGGCCGCGACCTGCGGCGCCTGGTCGCCATCGTCGGCGAGGAGGCGCTCTCCGAGACCGACCGGCGCTACCTGCGCTTCGCGGACGACTTCGAGAAGCGCATAGTCGGACAGGGCGACGAGGGGCGCTCCATCGAGGAGACGCTCGACATCGGCTGGGATCTGATGGCGGGCCTGCCGATGAGCGAGCTGAAGCGCGTACGCGACTTCGTCGAGAAGTACCACCCGACCGCGAAGCAGGAGGAGGAAGCCCCGCTGTAGCGTTCCCATCGGTCGCGGGACGACCCGCGGGCCGACGCGAGGGCCGTCGAAGGGCGGGGCGACGTCATGGAAGAGGTACGACCGACAAGATCGGAGCTGCTGGAGCGCAAGCAGCAGATCACGCTCGCCGAGCAGGGCATGGACCTGCTCAAGCAGAAGCGCGACGCACTGCTCATCGAGTTCATGTCCGTCATGGACGAGACGCTGCGCCTCTCGGAGTCGCTGCAGCGAAACGTCTCCGAGGCGCAGTACAGCCTCGCCGTCGCCAAGGCCGTGGACGGCAGCGTATCGGTGCGCTCGGTCGGCATGGCGACCAAGGGCGAGGTGACGATCGACATGACCGGTACGCGCATCATGGGCGTCTCGGTCCCCGTCGTGACGAAGGGCGAGAGCCCGTTGCGCTCCTCGTTCACGCGAGGCTACGCCGTCACCGGCGTGTCCTCCCGGATCGACGAGACCGCCGACAAGTTCGAGCGGATCCTAGACGTCATCATCGAGTACGCCGACATCGAGACGCGGCTGAAGCGGCTCGGTGAGGAGATCAACAAGACCAACCGGCGCGTCAACGCCCTCGAGCAGGTGACGGTGCCGATGCTGAAGGAGCAGGTCGCCTACATCCGGATGACGCTGGACGAGCGCGCCCGGGAGGACCTGTTCCGCCTCAAGAAGGTCAAGAGGAAGATCGAGGCGAAGAAGAAGATGCAGACCGCGGGGTAGCGGCCCGGCCGCTGCACGCCCCAGACGTATTGGGGCGGCGTTCTCCACCGGGGGGACACGGTGCGCCGCCCCAACTGTTGAAGCGGAACGGCTCCTCTCGCGGAAGGCGGAGGAGCCGTTCCGCTTCGCGTTCCGGATCGCCCCCGGCCCCACGCGGTACGAGTGTCCTTCCGCCCGACCCCGCGGCCCTCGAGGGATGCATACAGCGAAGAGCGCCGCGGCCGGCGGCGCTCTCGTCGTCGCGCGAGTCGGTGCGTGCCGTCTAGTCGCCCTTGGCGGCGATGATCTCGCCGACCTCCTGCAGCACCTCCACCGCGTTGCGGCTGTAGGAGCGCATCTCGCGGCCCTTGGATATCATGCTGCGCACCTCTGGCGTCGTGACGCGGCCGAACCGCAGGTGCTCCCACGTGTCACGAGCGACGTACGCCCACAGCTCGCCGAGCACCCACTCCAACTCCTCGATCTCCCGGTCGCTGAAGGACGGCCAGTCGCTCTTGAGAGCGAAGCGCAGCCGCTCGACGGCCCGCTCCACGGCCTTCGCCTTGCGGATCTGGAAGGCCCGCATCCCGATGTCCTCATCAGTGACGTCCCGACGCTGATTCATCGACGCCTCATTCCAGTCTTGCGGCCCGTACCCTCGTCATATGCATTCGATGCCGACCACGCCATCCCTTTCATTTAGAATGTCGGCAGCATCGGCGAGGCCAAGGAAGGCGTGGCATGGAGTTC
>JACUUM010000054.1 GCA_014859305.1 Coriobacteriia bacterium | reverse complement strand
GCGGGGACGACGCGGTGGCACGGCACGAGCACCGATATCTCGTTGCGCGCGCAGGCGCTGCCGACCGCCCGCTGGGCGCTGGGGCGCCCGATCCCTCGAGCGACGTCACCGTAGGTGCGGGTCTCGCCGGCGGGGATGTCGAGCAGCGCCCGCCACACCGCGACCTGGAACGGCGTGCCCGCGAGGTCCAGCGGCACCTCGGCGGTCGGCGGAAGGCCCTCGGCACGGCGCGCGACCTCGGCGGCCCACTCCCGCACCGCCCCCGGGTCGCGCTCGACCTCCGCCTCGGGGAAGCGCTCCCGCACCTGCCGCTCAAGATCGGCGCCGTCCTCGCCCAGGTACACGGCTCGCACGCCCTCGGCCGTCGCCGCGACGAGCGCCTCGCCGAGCGCCGTCGGTACCACGTCGTAGAAGATCCGCTCCTCTCGACCCATCCTGGCCTCCGATCCCGATACGCTCTCAGAAATCTATGCCGCGCCGCGCTGTGATGCCCGCGTCGAACGGGTGCTTCACCGCGCGCATCTCGGTCACCAGGTCCGCGCGCTCCATCAGCTCGGCTGCGGCGCCGCGCCCCGTGCACACGACCTCCACGTGGTCCGGACGGTCGTCCAGAAGGTACAGCAATCTCGCGACGTCGCCGAGGCCCGCCCGCACCGCGACGTTCACCTCGTCCAGCACGACCAGGTCCCACTCCCCGCACGCGACGGCCTCCTCGGCGGCGGACCAGGCCTCCTCGGCGGCGGCCCGGTCCTCGGCGGTGGGGCCGTCGGCGAGCAGACCGGTGGAGTCCTGCGCGGGACGGACGACGCGGACGCCGAGGCGCTCCAGCGGCTCCAGCTCCCCACTGCGCTCGCCGCCCTTCACGAACTGCACGAAGCACACACGCAGGCCCTGCCCGGCGGCGCGCAGAGCGAGCCCGACCGCGGCGGTGGTCTTGCCCTTGCCCTCGCCCGTGTAGACCTGCACCAGGCCCCGCGCCAGCATCGCGTCGCCTCCCGTCAGCCCGGACCCCCGCAGAGGACCTCCGCCAGCGCGGAGAGCGCCTGGTCGACGTCGGCGACCTGCAGCGCCCCCGCCGACAGCGCCTCGCGCGCCGCCGCGTCCGCTTCCCCGCCCGCGAAGTCGCGGCCGCGCTCCCATCCTCCCACGAACAGCACCGGGCGTCCCGCCCCGAGCGACGCGAGGAGGTTGGGGAGGTTGCCGCGGCCGAACGGCGCCGGCGCGACCAGGCAGGCGTCGGCCTCGGACGCCATCGCGTCGAGGCGGGCGCGCTGCGCCGGGCCGATCTCCCCGAACGGCGGCAGCTCCACGATCGGCAGCCCGAGGGCCACCGCGACGCCGTGGTCGACGTCGCCCTCGTTGAGCGCGCCGGCCGACACGCGGTAGCCGGCGAGCGCCAGCCGCCGCAGCAGCGGCGCCGCGGCGCCGGAGCCGCCGGCGACGAAGAGCCGCTCGGCGCGGGCGGGCGCTGCCTCCTCCTCGCGCACGACCGGCGTGACCGTCACGCTGCCGGTCACCGCGTCACGACCGATCACCGAACGCACGCCGAAGACCCGCGAGACGTTCTCCGACGTCAGCACGTCGGCGGGCCCGCCGAGGGCGAGCAGGCGGCCCTCGGCCACCACCCCGATGACGTCGGCGTAGCGCGCGGCGAGGTCGAGATCGTGGAAGACGGCCGCGACGGCCATGCCCGCCGACGCACGGGCGCGCACGAGGTCGAGAACCTGCAACCTGTGGTTGAGGTCGAGGTGGCTAGTGGGCTCGTCGAGCAGGAGCGCGCGGGAACGCTGCGCGAGCGCCTGGGCGAGCGTGAGGCGCTGCAGGTCACCGCCGGAGAGAGTGTCGACCGCCTGCACCGCGAGCCGCGCGGTGTCGGTGGCGGTCATCGCCTCGGTCACGGCGTCCTCGTCCTCGACGGTCTCGTGCGAGAAGCGCCGCGTCCAGGGGTGGCGGCCCATCGCCACGAACTCGCGCCCGGCGAACGGGAAGGCCGGCGGCAGCGACTGGGGCACCACGCCGACCAGCCGCGCGCGCTCGCGCGGCCCCAGCGCGCGCACGTCGCGGCCGTCGAGCCGCACCCGACCCCCCAGCACCGCCGCCTCACCGCACACCGCGCGCAGCAGAGTGGACTTGCCCGCGCCGTTGGGGCCCACGAGGCCGAGGAACGTGCCGGGCGCCACCTCCAGCGTGACGCCGGAGAGCACGGGCGTCTCCCCGTAGCCCAGCGCGGCATGCTCGAACGCCAGCACTATGCCCGCCTCCCGTGCCGCAACAGCAGCCACACGAAGAACGGCCCCCCGGCCAGAGCCGTGACGATGCCGACGGGCAGCTCGACCGGGGCGAGCACGGTGCGAGCCGCGAGGTCGGCGAGAACCATCGCGGTGGCGCCGGCCAGCAGCGAGGCCGGCGTGACCAGGCGGTGGTCCGGACCGAACGCCAGCCGCACCATGTGCGGCGTCATCAGCCCGACGAAGCCCACGAGGCCCGAGACGGCCACGGCGCCGGCGACCAGCAGCGAGCCCGCGGCGAGCAGCGCCCGCTTCAGGCGCTCGACGTCCACGCCGAGCTGGGAGGCGCGCTCGTCACCGAGCAGCACGATGTTGAGCTCGCGGGCGGTCAGCAGCGGCACGACCGCGCCGAGCGCGAACATCGGCGCCACCATCCGCAGCTGGCCCCACGAGGCCCCGGTCAGCCCGCCCATCATCCAGAAGACGACCGAGGCCATCGACTGCTTCGCGAACACGAGCAGGAACGACGTCAGCGCCGCGAGCGTGTAGGAGACGGCGATGCCGGCGAGCAGCAGCGACGCCACGTCCATCCGCCCCTCGCGCCGCGCGAGCCCGGCCACGAGCACGATCGTCGCGAGCGCGCCCGCGAACGCCGCCGCCGGCACGCCGACCAGGCGCAGACCCGTCGCCCCTGCGGTCGCGGCGAGCACGGCCGTGACGCCGAGGCCGGCGCCCGAGGAGACGCCCAGGATGAACGGGTCGGCGAGCGGGTTTCGGAAGAGCGCCTGGTAGAGCACGCCCGCCCCGGCCAGCGACGCTCCCACGAGCGCCGCGAGCAGCACCCTCGGCAGCCGCAGGTCGACCACCACGGCGTCGGAGACGGGGCCGGGCACGCCTCGCAGCGCCCGGCCGACCGCGGCGAACAGCTCGGCGGGCGGGACGGCCACGGCCCCCAGCGAGACGCCGGCCGCCATCGCGAGCACCAGCGCCACGGCCAGCGACGCGAGCACGACGGCGGTGACGCCTCGCCGGGAGCCCACTGCCCGTCCTACTTCCCGAAGGCGCCGGGGTGCAGCGCCTCGGCGATCGCCCGCACGCCGAGGACGACCCTCGGCCCCGGCCGGCTCACCAGGTTGTCGTCCAGGACGGCCACGCGTCCGCCGCGCACCGCGCGCAGCTTGTCGTAGCCGGGACGGCCCTCGAGCTGGGAGGGGTCGCTCATCGAGCCCTTGGTGGCCAGGTAGACGGCGGGGTCGTCGTCCACCAGCTGCTCGACGGAGTACGGCACGTAGCCTGGCTGCGTGACCACGTTACGCCCTCCCGCGGCCGCGATCAGGTCGTCCATGAGCGTCCCGGAGCCGACCGTGAACAGCGGGTTCTGCGCGATCTCGATGAAGACCGGCACGTCGTCGGCGTCCCCGATCGCGGCGGTGATCCCTTCGAGGTCCGCGCGTATGCCCCCGACCACCGACGACGCCTCGACCGATCGGCCCGTGACCCGCCCGACCATCCCGATCGAGGCGTACAGGCCCTCCAGCGTCTGCGGGTCCACCGTGACCACGGCTGCGCCGACGCCCTCGAGCTTCTCGATCACGTCGGCCTGCACGCCCCCCGTGACGAGCACGAGGTCGGGTCCGGCCGCGGCGACCGCCTCGATGTTCGGGGCCACGAAATCGCCCACCTTCGGCAGGTCGAGAACCTCCGGCGGGTAGTCGTCGAACGTTGTCACCCCGCCGAGCCGCTCCAGCAGCCCCAGCGCGGCGACGATCTCCGTGTTCGCCGGGGCGAGGCTCACGATCGTGCGCGGCTCCGACGCGATGGTCACCTCGCGTCCCGCGTCGTCGGTCACCGTCACGGGGAAGGCCGCAGCCTCCGCCTCGCGCTCGCCGCGGCCGTCCGCCGTCCCCTCGCGGGAGCAGGCCGCGGCCCCCGCGGCCACCGCCGCCGCCAGCACCGCGGCGGTCAAGAACCGAGAAGTCCTGCGCATCGTGCTTCCTCTCTCCTCGGACGCGCCCCCGTCAACGCCGAAGACCCGCCGCAGGGGCGGGTCCTCGAGTCGAGTGGTGAACGCCGGCACCGGTGGTGCGGGTGCCGCGATCAGGCCCCGAACCTCGAAGGCCGCGTCGCGCGTCCCGGGCAGGTCTCCTGACTTCGCAGGTGCGCTCGAAACGAGCGCTCCCGCTTCACAGTGGCGGGTCCGTGCCGGATTCTCACCGGCTTCCCTATGCTCCCGCTTACCCCCGCTCCGATGGCGGGGACGCGGGCACCCGGGGCGCTATCCGGTTGTCGCCGCGATGATACGGCAACCGCGGGCGGGACAGGAAGAGGCGATCCGGCGGGCGGTGCGGAAAGGGGCTTCCGCCGAGGGGCGCCGGAGACAGGAAGCGCCCCGAGGGGCGCCGGAAGCGGGTCGGTGCGCCGCTCAGAAGAGCTCGCTGATGCCGCGCAGCGAGTCCTCGGCGTACTCGAGCAGCCAGTCCTCCAAGGAGAGGTAGAACTTCGGCTGGAACACCACGCCCATCTCCTTGGCGAGATCGATCACGTTGGACAGCAGCGTGTCGTGCAGCATCACCTTGTCGAGCGCCTTCTCCGTGACGATCTCCTGGCTGCGGGGGGTGGGCGACCAGAAGACCTTCTCGTTCTCGGCGGAGATGACGATGTCGTAGAGCAGGTTGCCCTGGCCGAGGAAGACGATCTCGTACTCGCCCCCCGCGTCGGCGAACGCACACGAGAAGGAGTTCTTCACCGGCGCGTATCCGGCGATCTTCGCGAGCGCCTCCACCTCCAGCGGGATCGGGCGCGGACAGGCTGGCAGTTCGCGAAGGACCTCGCGCACGTTCACCATGGTGACGAGCGAGCGCTCGGGGACGTCGTCACGCAACGCGATCAGCGCGAGGTGCGCTTCGGCGGAGGACGCGGAGTTCAAGAGCACCTGGACCATGCCGCCGTTCGGCGACACGTAGTGCGGCAGCACCTCTGCGAGGCCCTTGGCGAGCGAGATCACGGACACCTCTGGCGGTTCGGCGGGGCGGGGCGTCTCTGCATGTGATATCGGCTCGCGCGAGGGTGCGATTGAGGGGCTCGCGCGCCCTATCCGACGGACGGTCGCGATCGACCGCGCGGGGCGCGAGCGGCCCGGCACCGCACGCCCCCGACCCCCCGATGCGGAAGCGGCGATGCCGGGCAAGACGCGCTAGACCGCTCGACCCTGCAGCAACCGTATGACGAGCACGATCGCCGCGATGACGAGCAGGATGTGTATCAGACCGTTGAACGTCGTGCCCGTCAGAAGACCGATGAGCCACAGCACGAGCAGAACTGCGAGGATCGTCCAGAGCATCGCCGCACCTCCCTCCTCGACTGCTACCTGTTTCCCGACCGGGCGTGCACCAAAACGTGACTTCTCTCACCGCCTCGCGCGGGCAGGGCTCCCCGCGCCCCGCCGGCGCGCATCTCCCGCCGCGCGGGTATGCTCTTGCCGGGGCCGAGGAGTGGACCCCGGCGGGAGGGGCGGCGGAGTGTGCGAGTTCTGCGCGCGGCACGGCGACGGCGCGGCATGGTACCTCAACGCCGAGAACTACGCGGTCGACCTCACCGCCGACCTTCAGCGGCGCGGCTATGTGGTCACGTTCCTCGCGGATTTCGCGGAGCGCCGTGCCCGGGCGATACGCGGACTGGAGCTGCTGCGCCTCGTCCCCGCCCCGCTGGCCGCGCCGGTGCGGCGGCGCGTCACCGAGGCGCTGCAGCGGGACCACTTCGGCCAGCCGGTCACGATCGAGGAGTGCGCCGAGGTCCTCGGCATCACGTCCAGCATCGTGAACCTCCCCTGCCCGTGCCGCAGGTTCGCGGGAAGGCCGGACGAGGGGTACTGCCTCGCGATCACCACGCGTCCCGCCGACGACGTCCTGGGCGAGGGCATGCGCGACTGGGAGGGCGGGCCCGACACCCGGGGATTGCAGCGCCTGAGCCGCGAGGAGGCCCTCGGGCTCGTCGAGCGCGCCGAGGAGCGGAGGCTGATGCACTCGGTGTGGACGTTCAAGACCCCCTTCATCGGCGCGATCTGCAACTGCGACCTCGCGAGCGGCTGCATGGCGATGCGCATCCAGCTGCGCTACCGCACCCGGATCATGTGGCGCGGCGAGCACGTCGCCCGCCTGGACCGCGAGGCGTGCGCCGGTTGCGGCGAGTGCGCCTCGGCGTGCCCCTTCGGCGCACTGTCGCGCACGCGGGAGGGCGTGTCGCTGGAGGCCCGGGCGTGCTACGGGTGCGGGGTGTGCCGCCGGGCATGCAGCGCGGGCGCGCTCTCGCTCGCGCGCCGCGCCGAGGTGGCCGAGGTCGCGTCGGTGTGGTAGCGGGAAGCCCGCGGGCGCGCGGCTAGGCCGGCCCCTCGGCGGCGGCGCCGGCGCGCCGGGAGAGCAGCCACGACGAGATGAGCGCGATGGCCATGATGGCGGCCACCATCACGAAGAACGGCCCCTTGATGTACCAGTCGGAGTTGAGAACCGGGTTGTCGGGGTGCACCACGTTGGGCGAGACGGCGATGCCGAACCATAGCGCCGCGGCCAGCCCGACGTCCAGCGCCGCGGTCACCCTCGGCCGAGAGAACGCGAGGTCCGCCGCCACTACCAGTCCTGCGCCCAGCAGCACCCAGAACGTCATGCGCAGCCTCGGCTCGCCCCACTCCACGCTGCCCCACGCCATCCTCGCCGACAGCACCCCCAGGGCGGTGTTGAGGACCCACAGCGGCATCGAGAACCAGCGCAGGCCGCTCGCCCAGGCGTAGAGGCGCTCCCCGCCGGAGAGCAGGAACGCGAGCGCGGTGATGCCGGCGAACGTGAACGTCGCGAGGTTCACCCACGTGGAGGCCCCGTGGAAGACGACGAGGCGCACGAGCCGTCCGAGCTGCTCGACCGGGGGCAGCGTGGCCACCAGCACCGCGACCGCCACCGCCAGGGCGGCGAGCACCGCCGACGCCGCGATCCCCCGCTTGTCCGCGAACCCGCTCGCCATGGTGCACCCCTCGTCGGTCGTGGTCTCGAACGCGCCGGGAAGATCCGGCGCCCCACATCCTATCAAGAGTGATGCCGCCGCGCGGGTGCCCCGGGTGCGGCGCGGGACGGCCGAGGGCGGCTTGTGAGTATCAGAAGCCGGAAGATATCGGTGTTCTCCTCGGAAGTGGGTAAAAGCACGAGGAATCGGCTCAGGCCGGTGAAGAAGCGAGGTCGACATAGAGGGGGGTCGATCGGATTGAGTGCGAGGAGATGGTTGTGCGCCGGCCTCGCCGCGCTGCTCGGTACCGTCCTGCTCACCGGCTGCCCGGCCGAGGAGGACGAGAGGGCGCCCGAGGAGGAGATCGACATCTCGGCGCTCGTGACCGAGTGGACGGAGGCCGGCCACAGCAGGATCATCACGTTCGCGGCCGAGGAGTCGCCCTGCGCGGGCTGCCACGACGGGGGCGCGTTCGCCCAGGGCGTGAACGACCCGGCGGAGCTGGACAGGGAGTGGCCCGTCGCGATCGACTGCCGCGCCTGCCACACCGGCCGGGGAGCGGAGCGGCTCGAGTCGGGCGAGACGACGATCCCGTCCTCGCCGGACACGCTCGCGCTGGGACACGGCGCGCTGTGCGCCGGGTGCCACCGGGCGCTGAGGGCGCCCGACATCGCGGACGAGGAGCGCCGCACGCCGCACTACTCCCCGGTGACCGACGTGATGCAGGGCGTCGGCGGGATCCGCACGGACGACATGGACGTGGGCAGCACCGAGGACCACGCCGAGATCGACGACGCCTGCGTGGGATGCCACATGCTCCAGGCGGAGGAAGGCCATCCCTCGCACACCTTCCGGGTGATCGACTTCCAGGAAGCCTGCGGGGAGTGCCACGAGGAGATCGAGAGCGCCGAGGACACCCCGACGATCCAGGCGGCCGGTGACTACGACGGCGACGGCAGCGTCGAGGAGTTCACGGCCGAGGTCGAGGGGCTGCTGACGCTGCTCAACGACACGCTCACGGAGAGGATGGACGGCGCGAGCTACCGGTCCGTGCAGGGACGCATCGTCTTCGTGCGCGGGGAGACCACGGTGACGGCGCCCATCCCCGACGAGGTGTACCTGGCCGCCTACAACCACATGATGATCGACCGCGGCGGCGCGATGGGCTTCCACAACCCGCGGTTCACAATCGACCTGCTCCAGGAGTCCTACCGTGCTCTGACCGGCGAGGCGGTGCCCAACGCCGCACCGTTCGGCGAGGAGGAGGCCGAGGAGACCACACCCGCTCCCGAGGGTCAGGAGACGACGCCTGGGGGCACGCAGGAGACCACGCCTTGACGCCACCGGCGCTGCGGTGACTCCAGGCTGGTCTTCTCACGAGAGTCGGTCGAAGGGCCCCGCGGCGCGGGGCCCTTCCCACGTGCTCGTCGGGGCCTGCCCGCTCTTCAGCGGCCACGGAGCTGTAGCGCAGCCGAGTCGCTGACCCGGGAAGAAACGGAAACGAGGCGCGGGGGGGACGCGCCTCGTTCGCCGTACAGAGCGGGGCCCCGAGTGCGAGGGGGGAGGGAGGAGGGAAGACCCTCGGGGCGGCGCCGCTCCGCAGACGGAGGGAGCAAGGGCTCTGCCAACTCCCCGGTGGCTCGGAGGCCCTCGGGAGGTATGTACTCCGGCAGACGAGACGGGAGGAGCGCTCCATGATCAGACGGCATCCGGACTCGCTGGCAGGCGACGAGGCGCGCGAGTTCGCCGCGCGGCTCGAGGAGCGCTACCCCCCGCCCGACTGGTCCGTCACCTACGACGTCGAGGAGGCGGCGGCCGACGGCGAGCCGGCCGTCCGCGAGCTGCTCGTGCTCGCGAAGCGCACCAAAGGCGTGCTCGAGCAGCTCGTGTGGATCGACGTGGACGAGATCCTCGACATCGGCGAGATGGGCGGCGACTGGCTGGAGGAGGTCGACGTGGTGCTCACCTCCTCGGCCGAGGAGCTCGAAGGCGGCGGCCCCGTGGAGGAGCTCTAGGGAGCCCTGCGCAGCAGGACCTCGCGCAGCAACGGGTCGTCCGCGTTGTGCGCGATCTCCTCGGCCGAGACGGCGAGCAGGCGCGTCTCGCCCAGCGCCCACGCGGAGAACCGGCGCCGTGCGCCCTCCAGGAGGTCCGTCTCGCCAAGGACCGAACCCCGGCACAGGAACCCGGTCGTGACGTCCTCGCCGTCCTCGTCGCGAGAGAGGCGCACGACGCCCGACTGGATCAGGTAGACGTGCGTCGGGCGGCTGCCTTGAGCGAAGATGCACTCCCCGTCGGAGAAGGACTTGACGAGACCGCCGTTTGCCCCACACATGACCCTTGCCACCTCTGCTTCTGCGTCGTGTGCTGCGGCTGCTGCTTCCTAAGGGAGCTTATCCCAGACGGCTGCCTCTCAGTCAGCCGCCTGTCCGGACTCCGGTCATCCGTCACACTCCGAGCCGGCCGCGGCGGACGGTCTCCAGGCGGTGCACCTCGCGCTTGACGTCGGCGAAGTACGCCGGGGAGACGCCGATCGAGTCGTAGCCCATGCTCACCAGCTCCGGCAGCAGGCGCGGGTCGCGGGCGGCCTCGCCGGTGGCGCAGGCGAACACGCCGGCCTCCCTGGACGCCGTGGCGACCGCCTCGAGCATGAACACCACGCCGGGGTCCGCGGGGTCGAACGACCCGGCGAGCCGGTGGCTCTCCCGGTCCAGCGCGAGCGTGCACATGGTGAGGTCGCTCACCCCCACGCTCACGAACTCGGCGCCGGCCTCGAGGAAGCCGCGCAGCCCCAGGGCGACGGCGGGCGTCTCCACCGAGACCCCCACGTGCACGTCCTCCGCGGGCTGGAGTCCGACGCGCCGGACGGCCTCCAGCCCCGCCTCGAACTCCCGCACGAAGCGCACGAAGGGCAGCTTGACGCCGATGTCCCGGTGCCCCTCGGCCACCGCGCGGGCCACCGCGCGCAGCTCCAGGTCCAGCATCTCGGGCTCGGCGAGCTCGCGGCCTATACCGCGCCAGCCCAGCAGCGGGTTGCGCTCCTCGGGCTCGCGCTCGCCCCCGGCGAGGCGGCGGAACTCGTCGGTGGGTGCGTCCATCGTCTTGTACCAGACCGGCTTGCCGGAGAAGAGCTCCGCGGTGCGCCTCAGGCCCAGCGCGATCGTCTCCTCGAGCTCCTCCCCCCTGCCGCGCCGGATCATCTCCATGGGGTGCACGCCGCTCCTGAGCAGGAAGTAGTCGTTCCGCAGCGAGGAGACGCCGTCGGCGAACGGGGCGACCACGGCGGCCTTCTCCGGCACGATCACCGAGGCGAACACCTTCGTGGCGGTGCTGGGCACGTCCTCGAGCTGCGCCGGAGTCAGCGACAGGTCGCCCTCGTAGACCAGCCCGCGGAAGCCGTCGACCGTCACGACACGGCCGTCGCGCAGCCGCTCGGTCGCGTGACCCGTGGAGATCACCGCGGGCACGCCGAACTCGCGCAGCACGTTGGCGCCGTGGCTCGTGGCCCCTCCCTCGTCGGCCACCACCCCGGCGGCGTCGCGCAGGCGCACCGCGAGGTCGTTCGTGAGGCGGTCGACCACCACCACCGCTCCGGCCACCTGGTTCGGCACCGCGCCTCCGCGCAGCACGAGCGCCTCGCCCGCGCCGACCTTGGGGCTGGCGCCCACCCCGTGCAGCAGCACGGTCTCCTCGCCGATCTGCGGGAAGACGCGCTCGTCGCGGCCGGAGAACACGAGCGGCCGGGACTGCAGGATCCAGAATCGTCCCTCGCCGTAGGCCCACTCCACGTCCTGCGGCCCTCCGAGGATCCCCTCGGCACGCAGCGCCCAGCGCGCGAGCTCGGCGACCTCGGAGTCCTCCAGACGGCGCTCGTGCTCCTCGGGCAGCGCACGCGGTCCCGGCGTGCCGGCCGGCGCGCGGCGAGCGAGCAGCACGCGCCCGCTCCCGGGGTCGTAGACGTAGCGCTCCGGCGTGACCTCGCCCGAGACGACGTCGTCGCCGGGCCCGTAGGTGGCCTCGACCACGACGCTGCGCGCGTAGCGGTTGGCGGGGTCGCGGGTGAACACCAGGCCGGCGCGCTCGGCGGGCACGAGGCGCTGGAGCAGCACCGCGACCTCGAAGTCGCGCGCGCCTATGCCCTTGCCGCGCATGTAGGACGCGACCCTCGGGCGGAACGCCGAGGCCCAGCACCGCTTGACCGCGCCGACGAGCTCGTCGTCCCCGCGCGCGCCGATGACCGAGGACAGCATGCCCGAGAAGCTCGCGTCCGGCGCGTCCTCCAGCGTCCCGCTGCTGCGCACCGCCAGCGCGCCGTCCCGCCCGCCGAGCCGCTCGCAGGCCTCCTCCAGCGCCTCGCCGAGCTCGTCGGGCAGCGGCGCGGCGGCCATCGCCTCGCTCACCCGGCGGAAGCGCGACTCGAGCGCGTCGGGGCCCGGCTCGCCGTCCTCGGGCAGCGCGGCGGCCTCGATCGCCGCGGCGACCGCCGGCAGCGCGACGAAGGCCCTGTACGCGTCGGTGGTCAGCACGAAGGCGGGCGGCACGGGGAAGCCCTCGGCCAGCAGGCGTGCGAGGTTCGCGGCCTTGCGGCCGACCAGCGACGGCGGCGCGTCGACCGCCTCGGCGAGAGGGATGACTGCGGCGTCCATGCGCGGCGGGTCTCCTCGGCGGGAATCCTCGGCGGGTAGCGTGCAAGGAGTCGATTCCCGGCGGCGGAGGGGGTGTCACGCCTCGGCGGCGGGCTACTCCTCCGCCTTCCTCACCGCGTCGAACTTGAACACGAAGCGGACGTCCCCGGTCGCGCCCTCCGGCTTGCCGAGGAAGGTGTCGTAGCCGCCGACGTCGTCCTCCATCAGCTCGACGACCTCCTTGCCGAACTCCGCGTCGTTCAGCCCGCCGAGCAGGCCCGAGGAGGCCTCGCCGAGCGCTTCGGCGGTCGTCGAGACGCCCGGCAGGTAGGTGCCGGCGACCTCGCCGCCGTCTTCGAGCGCCAGCAGCGTGGAGCGCAGCTCGCCGAGCATCTCGGGAAGCTCGCTCAGCATCGCGAGCCCCTCGCCGGCGGCGCCCACGCCGTCGCCCGCGGCCGAGATGCCCGACGCCACGCCCGCCAGCCCCGCGCTCGACGTCACGAGCCCGGGCATCGTGCGGCCCGCGACGGCGCCGCCGTCCCGCAGCGTCTCAAGCGCCGAGGCCAGGGCGCCGAAGCGCACAGGCAGCTCCGCGAGCGGCGCGGCGCCTTCGGCGGTCGCCCGGAGGCCGGCCGCGATCTCGCCCAGCCCCGCGGACACCTCCTGCAGCGAGTCGCGCGTGTCGGCCAGGCCCATCGGCAGCCCTAGGTCCGCATCGCCGTCCCGAAGCGCGGTCAGCATCATCCGCTGCCGGGTGAGCCCGGCGACGAGGGCGGTGGTGGTGGCGTCGGGAGAGGCCGCCGCGAGCGCGGAGGCCCGGTCCAGCACCTCGCCGTTGGAGGCCGAGATCGCGTCCAGGTACGCGATCTGCCCCGTCAGCAGCCCGACGAGTCCGTCCACGCCCCCCTTGGTGGCGGCCACCCCTTCGGACAGCGAACCGAGGGCGGCCGGCAGCGCGGCGGCCTGCGAGTAGTCCTGGGCCCTCAGACCGTCGATGACGCCGTCCAGGTACGCGATG
>JACUUM010000053.1 GCA_014859305.1 Coriobacteriia bacterium | reverse complement strand
CGAGCAGCGCGGGCAGCAGCAGCATGACGACGAAGAAGCTCACGATCGCCCCGCGGGCGATGAGCAGCGTCAGGTCGGAGATCGTGGAGACGCTCGAGAGGAACACCAGCCCGATCGTCGCCGCGAACATGGTGCTCGCGCTGACCAGGATCGAGGGCCCCGCGCCGCCCACGGCCTCGCGCAGCGCGGTCTCGCGGTCGCGGTGGCGCGCGAGCTCTTCCTCGTAGCGGGTGGTCAGGACGATGGCGTAGTCGACCGTCGCGCCGAGCTGGATGGCCCCGATGGCCAGAGCGGCGATGAACATGACGTCTCCCCCGCCGAGGGCCGCCAGGCCCTGGTTGAAGTAGATGGCGAGCTCGATCGCGCCGAGCAGGATCGCGGGTACGGCCAGCGACCGGAAGACGAGCGCCACGATGAGCGCGATCGCCGCGACCGAGATGGCGTTGACGCGCCCGACGTCGCCCCTGGAGGTCTCCTCCATGTCATTGAACAGCACGCTCTGCCCCGTGACGTGCGCCGTCCCCGGGTACCCGGCGGCCACGCCGCGCAGCTCCGCCACGACCTCCTCGGTGCGCGGGTCGCTGAAGTCGAAGGAGACGTCCGCGGTCGCGTACGTGTAGCCCTTCTTGAAGAAGCCCTCGCGCGCCTCGCCGGGGATGAACTCGGCCGGTATGAGCGGCGAGACCACGCCGGTGTACGACATCACCCCGGTCACACCGTCGACCTGCTCGACCCTGCCGGTCAGCTCGTCGATGTGGGCGACACGCCCGGTGTCCTCGGCGACGATGAAGAAGCTCTGCGCGCGCCCGAACTCGTCGGCGAGCTTGTCCGAGGCCGTCATGGAGGGAAGGTCCTCGGGAAGGGCGCTGTCGAGGTCGTAGGTCAGCTCCACCCGGCCGTAGAGCCACAGCGCCGGCACGAAGGCGAGCACGAACAGGACCGAGACCGCCCCCGCGTGCCGCGCGAGCCACCCGCCGAGGCGATGGAAGTCGGGCAGGCGGACCCTGTGCGCGAAGCGGCGGATGGGCGCGTCGGCCAGCAGCAGCAGCACGGGCAGGATCGTCATCACCGCGATCACCGTGATGAAGACGCCGCGCGCGAGCGTGAGCCCCATGTCGGCGCCGAACCCCAGCCGCATGACGACGAGCGCGAGGAAGCCGGCGATCGTCGTCATCGAGGCCGCGGCCACGGACTTGAACGTCGCGGTCATCGCGGTGGCCATCGCGGTGTCGTTGTCGGAGAGCTTCCGCTCCTGCTCGTAGCGGTGGTAGAGGAACAGCGCGTAGTCCATGGTGACGGCGAACTGCAACGCGAAGACGATGACGCCCGTGAGGTAGGACATCTCCTGGCCGAGGTAGAAGGACAGCCCCAGGTTGTAGACCACCGCCAGGCCGATCGTGACGACGAAGAGCAGCGGAACGATCACCGACGGGATGGTGAGCAGCAGCGCGACGGCCACGAGCACCAGCGCCGCGCCGGCGAGCCTCGTGCGCTCCGCGTTGATGACGTCCTCGAGCTCGATCTGCTGGGTGCCGGCGATGTCGTACTCGCTCCCGCCGAGGACGTCGCGCAGCTCCTCGACGGCCGCCCGGGTGGCGGGCTCGTTCGCCGAGCCGGCGAAGTTCACCTGGAAGAACGTCGCGCCGTCGGAGTAGAACGCCTCGGCCAGGTCGCCCTCCCAGAACTCTCGCGGGACGGTGAAGTCCCCGAAGTCGTCGACCCAGCGGACGGCGTCGACGCCTTCGATGCGCTCGACGCGCTCGACGATGTCCGCGACCTCTCGGTCCGACAGCCCGGCGACCATCACCTGCGCCGCGTTGCCGAGGCGGAACTCGTCGGTGAGGATCCGGAAGCCCTTCACCGAGTCGAGGTCGTCGGGCACGTACGAGAGCATGTCGTAGTTGATCTCCGCGTTCGCCAGCCCGAACACGCCGAAGACGAGCAGCACCGCGGCGATGCCGAGGACGGCGCGCTTGTTCCGCACGACGAGCCAGGCGAAGCGGTTCAGCATCGCGTGATGCCCTGCAGGAAGAGGCCGGTGATGAAGGCGGCGAGGTCGGCCGGCTCGCTCGCGACGAGCTCGGAGTGCGGCGCCGCCAGGGCGCCCGCCACGACGCGCGTGTGCAGCAGCGCGAACAGGGACTCGGCGGCGAGATAGGGATCGACGGGCTCGAACTCGCCGGTCTCGATGCCCTCCGCGATCACCGAGGCGATGGCCTGGATGCTCTGCGAGATGCCGGCGAGCACCTCGCCGGCCAGCGCGCCTTCCGGGTCGGTCATCGGGCGCATCAGGATCCGCACGAGGTTGTGGTGCTCGAGGGTGACCCGCACGCGCGCCTCGATGAAGGCCGCGAGCCTCTCGGTCGGCGAGCCCTCGCCCTCCAGCGCCGTGCGCGTCGGCGGGCCGAAGAGCGTCCCCGCCCGCTCGACGAGCGCCCTGAGCAGGGATTCCTTGTCCGTGTAGTGGTAGTAGATGAGCCCGGTGGATACGCCGCAGGCCTGCGCGATGTCCGCGATGCTCGCCGCGTCGTAGCCGCGACGGCCGAAGAGCTCCTCGGCGCACTCGAGGATCCGGTCGCGGGTCGTGGGCTCGGTGGATGGCATCGGGCTCCGGTGCGTCGCAGGTGGCGGCGACGGTCGTGGCCGGCGCGGGCGTCACGGCGCGCGGGCCTCGGGGCTGACTGAGCGCTCAGTCAAGGATTGCGCCGGTGACGGCGGAGAGTCAAGCGGACAGCGCCGACGACGCCACCGCCGGCGGCGCACGCCGAGGGGCTCGGACCCCCTCAGGCCTCTGTTGCTGGAGGGATGGCGAGGGGGGTCGACTCGCGGGGCGGCTGTACCTCGACGATGTCGTTGAAGGAGGTGAAGTCGATGATCACGTGGACGTCGGCCAAGAACGGCTGCCGCACCTGCATCGTGATCTCCTCGCGCACGGGAAGCAGGTCGTCCTCGGCGATCCAGGCCTCGACGAGCATCTCGCTCCCCGAGGCGATCTCCTGAACCAGCGCGGCCTGCTCGGCGCCGATGCCGCCGGCGTCCTCGGCCGCCTCGGTCAGGGCCGCGAGGTCGATGGTGAGCCGGTAGCGCCTGCACGGGCGGCCGTCCACGGTCTCGCGACCGGTCTCCTCCACTCCGTCGAACGCGGAGAAGCAGTCCAGAAACTCGCCCGGGCTGGCTCCGTACCCCAGCGGCGAGGAGCCGGGCTGACGGTACGCCGCCATGGAGATGCTGTACCATCGCTCGTCCGGCGGGAGACGCAGATAGACCGCGTCCTGCGTGATGATCTCCTCGAACCGGCGAACGTCCGTCCCGGCCGTGATGGTCCCGGCGAACCGTGCATCTCCAGTGAGCAGCAAGACGCCGTCGGCCTCCATGCTCAACTCGGCGTCGTCCGAGGTCATGGTCATCCGCATCGTGAAGCTCGCCGAGGACACGCCGCTGAGACGCTTCGTGGTCTCGGCGAGGGCCTCCTCGGGGGAACCCCCGCCGAACATCCATAGGGACACCGCCAGAACCATGCCGAATCCCAGCGCCAGAGCGCCCGTCACGACGAAGAGAAGCCTCAGCGCCCTCATGCGATCCCTTCGGTTCCGTCGTCAGGCGGCCGCAGAACGGGCTGTATGAGGTCGAACGTGACCGGCGACCGGCCCGGTGCCTCCGACAGCCGGGTACACCATGCTTCGGCTCGCGGGCAGCGGGGCTTGAGGAGCGCGAGCCGGACAGCGCCGACCAACGGCGACTGGAAGGATGCCGCGCGCGAGCTCCTCGGCCTTGAGCGGCTGGAGCGGCGGGAGTACGAAGACGCCTTCAGGACGTGGTCCATGGAGGAAGACCGCGACATGCTGCGCCGTCACCTGACCGACGAGCGCCGCCACGAGCAGATGCTGCACGAGGTCACGACGCGGATCCAGGACCCCGACGCGAGCCCGAAGGTGATAGGGCCGGCCCCGATGGACGAGGCCGGCCCTTTGCAGCCGTCACTGCCCGCGCGGGCAGCGCCGAAGCCACCTCCTAGTGGGTGATCCACCCGCCGTCGATGACGAGCTCCTCTCCCGTGACGAACTTCGACTCGTCCGAGGCGAGATACAGGTAGCCCTGAGCGATGTCCATCGGCTCGCCCGCGTGCGGCGGCAGGGGTGTCTCGCCCTTCATCATCTCTCCCATGGCCTCGCGCGTGGGAATCCCGAGCGCGACGGCCATCCGCGATCCCCGAGGAGGACGCGAAGGTGCTGCTGCGTCTCGATCGGGCGCCGCAGTCCGACACGGAGCGCCTGCTCGTGAACACGTTCCGCGCGTTCGACCACCTGCGCGACCTCCTGGACGAGCCCTTCTCCCGCGAGCTGTTCACGCACATGCGCGACCTGCTCCTCGACGGTGTGGACCCGGAGGGACTCGGGTCCGAGCCGCCGCTTCAGGGCATCCTCGCAAGGACCGAGGACCAGGACGCCGAGAGGCAGCGGCGCTTCGCCGGCCGCCAGATGGACCTGATAGCGGCGTACCTGAACCGGGAGTCGTCTGACCCCGACGACCTGCCGGTGCTGCAGGGACAGGTCATGGCCGACGCGTTCCGCTTCTACCGCCCGCTCGGCAACGTCTCGAGCCAGGTCGGGCGCCTCTCAGCGCGTCTGTTCGCCCTTAAGAACGGCCTTCCGGTCCTCGGGCTCCTGCCGATATCACGCGCGAAGGTCGACTGGGAGACCGGCCTCATCAACCCGCCGCTGGTCTCCCTCGACAGCCGCATGCACGTGGAGCTCAACCAGCGCAGCCCGCGGGACGTGACCCCCCACCAGACCCTCGCCGCCCAGCTCACGCTCATCACACTGAGGGACCTGGAGTCGCACATCGAGGCGTGGGAGCGCCGCGACGAGGAGATGCGGGAGATCCTCCGGAGGGACCCTGCGCTGAACCACCGTCAGCGCTCGGTGCTGGCCCGGGCGCTCCGGGACCCGGAGGCGGAGTTCCGGATCCGCTACCACAAGACGAACCACAGCATTCACTACACGACGGCGCGCCGGGACCTTCTCGAGCTCCAGGAGAAGGGCTACCTGCTCATGGAGCAGCAGGGCAAGGCCTTCGTCTTCCTCCCCGGTCCTGGTCTCGACGAGCTGCAGGCGGCGAGGTCGGGGCGGGACGACTCCTCACGCCACTTCGCAAGGGCGCCGAGGGAGAGGATCGCCACGCCGGCGAGCGAGAGCAGGATGCCCGCGACCGCGCGGGGCGAGAGACGCTCGCCGAGGAACGCCCAGGCCGCGACAGCGACGAGCAGCGGGACGATCGCCGAGATCACTCCCGCCTGCGACGCGCTCGTGAAGCCATGCCGTACCCTTCGAGCAGGAAGTAGAGGCACGGCTCGAGCGGGCTCAGCCCGGCGAGCCACCTCCAGTCGCCGAGGCGGTAGTCGGGACGTGGCACGGACCGGACGAAGGGCAGAAGCAGAAGCGTGCCCAGGGACATGCGGATGAAGACCACCGCCATCGGCCGGAAGCCGGTGAGCGCCACCTTCGTCGCCGTGAAGCTCGTGCCCTAGAGGAAGACGGCACCGGCGAGGAAGAGGAAGGACAGCGGTCCGCGGGGCGCGTCAGCGCGGTCGGTCAACGGAAGCTCCGTTCGGTCGGGGTCGCCGTCACCCTAGCGAGCTCCCGCGCGAGCTGTGACGGCCCCACGTCAACGGGGCATCGGTGACCGGTTCGGCACTGCCGCGCCTCATCGCCAGATCTCCATCCGCTTCCCGGTCGAGTCCTGCAGCGACTCGCCGGAGAGGACCTCGGCCTCACCCCGCCACTTGCGCTCGGCAGTCCAGCAAGCCGCGGCGGCGTCCATCAGGTCGTCCAGCGCAAACCGATGACGGCCCAGCGCCTCGAGGTCGATCTGGGATACGTCCAACACCCCACGATGGTCGAGCAGCCGCAGCCGCTCTATGACGCCCTGGGCCGACTTCTTGCCGAACCTCATCGGTCGGTCGTCGTTCATCGCTAGGAAGCTCAGCTCCGGGTGCACCTCGAAGTACACGTCCTGCCTGTCCGAGGTGACGAACTCGTCGACCTCCCGCAGCTTGGGGACGAGCCCGAACGACTGCCTCGATATCCCGAGCCGATGCGGTGAGCTAGCCCTGCTGAGGTCGCACGCTTCCTCGTACGAGCGGGCTTGCAGAACGGCTCGGACCGGAGGCGAGAAGACGCTCGACCTGCGCCCGGCGAGCAGGCGCCTCGCGGCATCGTCGCACGGACGGCCGGCGGGAACCGCCGCTTCCAGAAGCCCGATGGGCATGTCGATCCCCACCGCCACAGGCGACTGCGGCAGTAACGAAGCGACCTCGTCCAGCGCTTCGATCATGCCGAAGAGCGCACGCCTGCCATCGATATCCCTGCCGACGACGACCCAGCCGATGGGACAGCCGTCGACTCCCGCGACCCATATCACGGCTCAGCCGCTCCAACCACCTGCGCCAAATCCACACTCGCCACGCTACGCCGAATCCGCCACCGGCCCCTCGCCATGCTCCTGTATCGCCGCGAGGAACGTCTCGCCGTACCGCTCGAGCTTGATTGCTCCCACGCCGCTCACGCTCAGGAACTCGGCCGGGGTCTGAGGTCGTCGGGCCGCCATGTCCGCCAGGGTGGAATCATGGAAGATGGCATAGGCAGGGACGCCCTGCTCGCGAGCGAGTTCCAACCGGACTTCCCGCAGCCGCTCGAACAACGCCTTGTCGCCGGGCGCCGAGAGCGCGGCGGCTGCCTCCCGAGCCGCCCCCCTCTGGCCACGCTTCGCTCGCTCGACGCGCACTCGGGGTCGAGCCAATGACACGGTCTCTCCCCCGTTCAGCACCGCCGCCGCCTTCTCTGTCAGCTTCAGAGTGGAGTAGCCGCCGATGTCCTGCGTAAGATAGCCCCGGTGGATCAGTTGCCGGATCAGGCTCTTCCACGCATCGGCACTCAGGTCCTTGCCGACGCCATAGGTCGGCAGCTCGTCATGACGCCACCGTCGGATTCGCTCGGTATCGCCACCTCTCAGAATCCCGACCACATGCCCGATACCGAACCGCTGCCCCGTGCGCCAGACGCACGAAAGGGCCTTCCGGGCCTCGACGGTGGCGTCGAAGATCTCGGGCGGATCGAGACACACATCACAGTTTCCGCACGACTCCTGCATCGTGCCGCCGAAGTACCCGAGGAGCACGCGACGCCTACATGTCACCGCTTCAGCGAAGGCGACCATCGCGTCGAGCTTGTGGAGCTCGATCCTTACCTGCTCGGGATTGCCGCCCGACTCGATAAGGCGGCGAGCCGTCACGACGTCCTGCATTCCGAACAGCAGCAGCGCCTCTGCCGGAGCGCCGTCCCTGCCGGCGCGGCCGGTCTCCTGGTAGTAGCTCTCGGTGTTCTTCGGCATGTCGTAGTGCACCACAAAGCGAACATCGGGCTTGTCGATGCCCATCCCGAACGCAACCGTCGCGACCACGACCTGCACCTCGTCGCGCAGGAACGCTTCCTGGACTCGCCCGCGCTCCTCCTTCGCAAGCCCTGCGTGGTACGGAGCCGCGACAATCCCCTCGGACCTCAGCTTGCGGGCCACCTCTTCGACCCGCTTACGGCTGAGGCAGTAGACGATGCCGGGCTCTCCCTCGTGCGCCTTCAGGAAGTCGGAGAGTTGCGTGGCCGGATCGTGCTTCTCGACGACGGTGTAGCGGATGTTCGGCCTGTCGAAGCCGCCTTCGTACGTGCAGTCTCTCGTGAGCCCGAGGCGCTGGATGACGTCGTCGCGTGTCTGAGCGTCGGCAGTCGCGGTCAGTGCGATGAGCGGGACACCCGGGAAGAGGTCGCGCAATCGGCCGAGCTCGACGTACTCGGGGCGGAAGTCGTGTCCCCACTGTGACACGCAGTGCGCCTCGTCGATGGCGAACAGGGATACCCGGACCCGCCGAAGGAGACTGAGGAACCCGTCCATCATGAGCCGCTCAGGGGCGACGTAGAGCATGTCTAGACGACCGCCGAGGAGGTCGCTCACCACCGCACGTGACTCGTCCTCGGAAAGCGTGGAGTTCAGGTATGCCGCCTTGGCCCCGCACTGCTTGAGAGCGTCGACCTGGTCCTTCATCAGGGAGATGAGAGGCGAGACCACGATTGCGGTTCCTTCGCGGATGAACGCCGGAATCTGAAAGCAGAGCGACTTGCCGCCACCGGTCGGCATGATGACGAAGGCGTCCCCACCCTCGATCACGCGGTCGATGACCTCGCGCTGCAGCGGGCGGAAGGTCTCGTAGCCGAAGACCGAGCGGAGGACGGCGGTGGGCGCGTGAAGATCCCCGATCACCCGTACCCCTCCAGGAAGTCCTCTTCCTCGTGCTTGCCTGCGCTGCGGCTCTTCTCGACACGCACCATCACCGGGATTCTAGTGAACTGCCCTGACAACAGCGCCTCGCCGGTGTTGAGGTTGGGCAACGTCTTCGCCTCGTCCTCACCCATCGTCTCGACCACGTCGCGGATGTACTTCTGGTCCGCCGGGTTCACGATGCGCAGGATCAGGAAGCTGTTCGCCTGCGATAGGACCGTCGCGTCCAGCCGGCTGGGGCGCTGGCTGATGAACACCAGCCCCATGCCGTACTTCCGTCCCTCGGTGGCTATCCGCTTGAGCACGGGCAGCGAAGGCGCTCTTGTGTCGTCAATCCTATTCGGTATGAAGTTGTGCGCCTCTTCGACGACCGTCAGGAACCTCGGGCACTTCTCGTCGATCCGGTCATCCATGAGCTGGGACATCACTGCAGCCACGATCGACTGACGCAGCTCGTCGGAGTAGCCCTCCAGCGAGATGATGGACACTGTATGTGGGGAAATGAGTGTGTGCAGCTTCGATGTCGGCGGAAGTTGTTCCGGCGGAGGCATTCCGGGCTTCCTGGAAAACTTGTTGTTCACCTTCTTCATGTGAGCGTAGCGCGCTCCTGCGCGGCTGCACTTCCTTGCCGCGGCAGTCGCCGTACTTCCACCAACGTTTAGCCCTTCTGCCAGGTCACGGATCGGATTAGGGAGGCGCTCGGTCTCGCGTTCCGACTTGAAGTCGTAGACCCTATCGCAGAACTCAGCTACCGCGAAGAAATGGTCATCAGCCACACACTTCTGCAGCCGCTGAAGTCCCATCTTCTCAAACGCGACAGATGCCTGATGCCACTTGTCACCATCTCGAGCGATCAGCACGGCCCCCTTGACAAACGGTTCCTGTGCCTCCGTAATCTCGACTCCAGCAAGCCCCGATATGTACGAAACGACTTGGTCAGGCTCTTCGTCAGCGATCCGGATCTCCGGAAGATACGTCGTCACCTTGGTCTTCTTCGCGATATGCAACCCGGCATAGTCACCATGCGGATCGAAGATCAGGATCGGGTAGCCCTTCACCATCAGCTCTTCGAGGAGCTTGCGAGTCGCCACCGTCTTGCCGGCACCCGTGGAGGCGAGCACGGCGAGGTGGCGCGAGACGACGGCGTGCCCGTCCACGTACACGCTGACGTCGCGATTCCCCCGCTCCTTGCCGAGGAACAGCCGACGGTGCTCCTTCGTGTCGCCCACCAGGAACGCCTCGATCTCGTCGGCCGGCGGGACGTAGACCTGGCCCGCCGGCTGCACAGGATACTTCGGAGGCTCGAGGCGGCCGTCGCGCTGCACGCCGATCACCTTGCACTTGGCCGTGATCATCTCGCGCGACATCGAGATCACCGAGTCGACCGGGTCGCGCCCCTGGAACGCGAGTTCCTGCGCGGCTTCACGCGGGAACAGCGGGTTCAGGCGCTCGATCGAGCCTACCTTCGCCCATACGCGGAAGCGCTCGCCGTCCTCCCACGTATCCAAGGCGACAAGGTCCTGCGTCCGGACCGAATCCGGCTTCACCTGCATCTGGAACTCCATCGTCGAGCTGACGCCGACGACGGTGCCGACGGGGCGTTCCTCCTCCAGCGCTGGAACAGGGAGCTTCTCGACGTTGTCCAACATCATTCCGCCTTCGGTCGGAGATCCTTCGCGCGCCCGCCTCCGCCACCCACGAGCAACCGCCCCTTCAGCGCCTCGACATCCGTCATCTCGAAGTACTCGCCCGTCAGCAGCCTGCCGTACTGCGACAGGACCAGGTGCCGGTAGGCCTTGGTCATCCACCCCGGTATCGCCGCGTACTTGTCGACGATGTCCAGCCCGATCGGGAACGCGTAGTTCGGGAGCAGCGACGCGTACTCGAATGCTCTGCCGAGGATCTCGGCGAGCACCTCGGCGCCGTACCCGGCGGGCGCCTCGATCCGCATCGGGTATTTCGCCGAGGACGTCCGCACGAACGTCGTTTGGACGCGCGGAAAGAGCTCGACGCGGTCGTCGCTGATCTTCATGCTCGGCTCTTGGGGATACCACGCGAGGTGCTCACCGCGTTCAAGCGTCAGCGCGAGCAGGATCGGGTCGTTGTAGCGGGTCGCGTCGAGGATCGCCTCCGTCTGGACCGACGAGGCCCGCCCATGCAACTCGAGGGCGGCCAGCAGCTTCTCGAAGACCTCAGGCCTCGTCCGGAGCATACGCCTGACGACCTGCCGAGTGATTCCGCGCCCGAACGAGCGCTCGACTGCCCCGCACACGATGACGCCTTTCTCGGCAGCGCGCTTGAACACGTAGTGCTGCAGAAAGGCCATCATGCAGACCGCCGGGAGATGCTGGTCTCCGATGTCACGGCTGCACCGTTCACTTCCGCGCAAGGGGCACGCCGTGCACCAGGCGGCGAACTGCCCCAGCACCAGCAGCACGTGCTGACGCTCGTCGCGGCCGAGCATCTGCTCGTAGTCCTCCGGATAGAACCAGTGCTCGAAGAACGGGCCGCTCACGAACTGCAGCGGGCCGTGCAGCATCAACAGCTTGACGTCCCCGAACCGTTCGTCCTCCAGCGCCGTGACCATTGCGCCGAACTCGACGAGGTGCCGCACGACGTCGCCGTACTTCGAGTTCGCCTTCAGCCCCCCGCGCAGCTGGCCGAGCATCAGCGGGAAGTGGTCGAAGGTCTCACGCGTCTCGAGGTCACGCTCCCTGGGCTTCACTCGGAAGATCCCCGCGCGGACGATGAGCGGAACGGCGATACCGACGTCGATTCGGCTGAGGCCGCCGTCGATGAACGCCACAGCCGAGGAATCCGTCTCGACCCGCGTCACCCGCTCGATCAGATACTCGCCTGAGCCGGACCTGAACTCCTCGCGCATAGCGCGCGCCAGCCCGAGCGTCGACTTGAAGTAGTCCTCGCGGAGCTCCTCAGCGACCGTCAAGGCGTTCTCAGCGATGCGGACGAAGAGGTCCGGGTCCTGGTGAAGCCGAGTTATGTCGTCGTGGTCGAGCGACATGCGCCCCCCTCAAGAACGTCACTTGAGGGTAATCGGCTTCAAACCCAGACAATTTGAGCTGGCCAAGCCGAAAGGCGCGCGATACCCTACTCAGCCGGCAACTGCCCTAGGAACCACTCGAAGGCCGTCAGCAGCATCTCGAACCGCCGCTCGTCCTGGAACAAGGCGAGACGCAGGGTGGGATAGAGGTCGGCCTGTTCCGGCGCCAGCTCGATATCCGGCACTCGATTCAGCTCTTCGAGGAACCCGTTTCTGATTGCGGCGCGATCGAACGGCGGCGCCTTCATCAACTGACCGAAGCGCAGCTCCAGATACCCGTTGCTCCAAATGACGGCGAGAGAGTACTCGTGTCCGCCGCGAGCCAGGTCCAACACCATCGCGCCATCCCGGGTTCCGCGACCGTATCGCTGGGAGAAGCCGTGTGAGCGGAACCAATCCACGAGATGCCTCGCTACGGCGACCTCTTCCTCGGAGTTGCGCTCCTCCAGATCGCCAAAGAAGGTGACTTCATCCCACGGCTTCGAGGTCCGCGCCGAAGCTGTCTTCTTGATCTTGGCCTCAGCGGTCTGGCCGATGAGCCGCGGAACGAGTGCGGTACTCCCGCCTCCGGAATACTGCGTCACCTCGATAGCGAGGACCTCGGTTGGGTCCATGTGGGCATTCAGATACTCGACGATACGGCGGAGTTCTGGTGCGACCGAGTCACAAACGAATAGCAGCCGGATCTTGCCAGCCTGCAGATTAGTCTTCGCCCTCTCCCAGAACTCATCCATGTCTTCCTCGACGCCTAGAAACTCTCCGAGAACGTCGACGTCATCAGCGCCACGTGACTGACAGGTCCGAGCGAAGGCCTCCTGCATCCGCTCGACCGCTATGTACGCGACAGAGTTGGCTGCATAGTCGAGCATCTGTGCCACGACTTCACGACGTGAGCGAGTGTCGCTGTGCCTCTTCACCTCCACAAGCGTCGGCACAGCATCCTGATCCAAGAACAGGTGGTCGAGTGAGAGCTGCGATCCGCCCTGCTCGGACATTGGTATGCCGAACTCGCGCGAGACCAGCAACCACCTACGGGGCTCTTCCGAATCGATCTGCTCACCGGCGAGGAGATGGGGGTAGGTCGCCAGATAGCCCTGCAAGAGCCCCTCGTCCTTGTACGCTGACTCTCGTAACTCGACGAGTCCGTCATCACTCATCAGGTAGATGCCGCCGCTCATATCACTCCTTCAACCGCAGTCGCAAGCGAACTCACCCCTTGAACACCGCCTGTCCGTGCCAATCGAGCAACTGCCGTTCAGGCAGATGTCTTGCATCCACAGGAAGGGCCATCTCTCGGCCGTCCAGCCGGTAGTACGACCTGCCGTTGTTGTAGTCCTCGCGGAGGGCATCCCCAACACGGAAGCGGTAGTCCGGAGTCACGGTGACGTAACCGAGATCGAACAAGCGATGGATATCGCTCCGCAGCGCGAGACCATTGGACACGTCGTGAACGCCGCCATCCGCATACGGCATGATGTGAGCGGCGTCGATGACCGGAAGCGAATGCTCACCCGTTATGGAGCAGCATCGATCGTAGGCGTCGATGACGGCGATCCTGAAGGTTCCCTGTCCGAGCCTGGGGCGGACCGGCACCGGTTCGCCGTATCGGACGGCTTCCTGCATGAGAAGGCCCGACCCGCAGTCCTCTCGAACACGGGCGGCGCGTTCCATGCACTCCGTGAAGAGACGGAGTCCCTCTCCAGACATCAAGTCCTGGTATCGCCCGCGGACGATATTGGGCTGCCAGTCGGCGAGGTCCGCCACCCACTGGTCTTCGGAGAAGAAGATGGGGGATGCGATCATGATGCAGCCGATCTCGCCTTCGCCGCGCGCTTCGGTCGAACCGGAGTTCCTGCGGCGGTACTTGTCGATGCGCGCCTTCATCTCGGGGTAGCCTTGGGCACCGTTCTTCGCTCTGAACGCCTCCCATGCGAGCCAGGCGGGCAGACGACTGTACTTCGCGACGTAGCCGAAACCGCCGATCGCGTTGTAGGGAGACTTGAGCCGGAAGAAGAAGGGCGTTCCGGGTTCCGCCGTGAACCCGCCGCCTTTGGACGGCTGCCAGAAGTTCACCTCGTCGATCCCCTCTTGCGCGCGAAGGAACGTGAACCAGTCGAAGTCCGTGTTTGCGACGAAGCCTCTCACTCGACTTCCTCCCGCGCGGCATCCAGCCCGCTGCCCATCATCGCACATGCCCGAGCAGGCCCCGTCAGCCTCCGCCGTCTCTGCCATAATCGTCCCTGAAGCGCCCCGCCCCCAGGAGCCCCCATGCTCGTCTACCAGGGCCTCAAGTCCGACTTCATCGACGACGTCGAGCGCGACGT
>JACUUM010000052.1 GCA_014859305.1 Coriobacteriia bacterium | reverse complement strand
CGGCCTCCTGGGGGCGGCGGTGGACGTCGCTGCCGGGGAGGCGCAGGCCCTGCTCGTGGGCGACGTCGGCCTCGCGTCCGCGCGGTGAGCGATGGGCCGCCCCCTTCGAAAGTGCGGCCCGAGGAGGAACGGCGGGGCGGGGGAGCGGTTCCCCGCCCTCCTGGCCGTCTTCGGGCTCGTCCTGGTGGTCGTCGCGGGACGGCTGGTCTGGATGCAGGCCGTCGCGGCACCCGCGTTCGCCGAGCTGGCGGAGCAGCAGCGGCTGCGCGAGACCGAGCTCGCGCCGAAGCGCGGCGCGATCCTCGACCGCGAAGGCGAGCAGCTGGCCGTGACGACGGATGCCAGGACGGTCTTCGCCACACCGTACCTGGTGGAGGACAAGAAGGGCACGGCTCGGGCGCTGGCCGAGACGCTCGGCGGCGACGCGGCCGAGTACGAGCGGCGCCTGGGCAAGGAGACGGGCTTCGTCTACATCGAGCGCAAGGTGGACATGGAGCGAGCCTCGGCCGTCGAGGACCTGCAGCTCGCCGGCGTGGGCCTGCTGGAGGACTCCAAGCGCAGCTATCCGTCCGGCGAGCTCGCGTGCCACATCCTCGGCTTCGTCGGGGTGGACGACATGGGCCTCGCGGGGATCGAGAAGCAATACGACGAGCTGCTGGCCGGCACCCCGGGGCGCCTCATCGCGGAACGGGACCCCTTCGGTCGGCCGATCCCGGGGGGGCTGATCAGCCGCGAGGAGCCTGTGGACGGTTCCGACCTCGTGCTCACCATCGACAAGGACATCCAGTACGAGGCGCAGCTACGGCTGGCCGAGACCGTCGAGAAGTGGAGGGCGGCGAGCGGCTCGGTCGTGGTCATGGACCCGCGCAACGGCGAGGTGCTCGCTCTCGCGTCCACCCCGGGGTTCGACCCCAACCGCTATGGGCGGGCCAAGCCCCAATCCCTGCGGAACCGCCCGGTGACCGACACCTACGAGCCGGGGTCGACGGTGAAGTCGCTCACGGCCGCGGCCGTACTGGAAGAGGGGCTGCTCGAGCCGGACTCCGTCCTGGAGCTCCCGCCCACGCTCAAGCTCGGCGGCCGCACGATCAAGGAGTCGCACCCGCGCGGGACGGTCCGCTGGACGCTCGCCGAGATCGTGACGAACTCCAGCAACGTCGGCGCGGTGAAGCTGGGGCAGGCCCTCGGTGAGCAGGGGCTGTACGACCAGTTCGCACGCTTCGGTCTCACGGAGCGCACGGGTATCGACTTCCCCGGCGAGGCCAAGGGGTGGTTGCCGCCCGTCTCGCAGTGGTCCGCGAGCTCGATCGGCAACATCCCGTTCGGGCAGGGCGTCTCCGTGACGCCGCTCCAGCTCGCCCGCGCGCTCGCCGCGATCGCCAACGGGGGAGAGCTGGTCACGCCGCACCTGCTGCTCGACGTGCCGGCCCGGCCGGACGAGATGCCGGTGGGGGAGAAGCGCCGCGCGCTGTCCCCCGAGGCGGCGGCCAAGACGAGCAAGGTCCTCGAGGCCGTCGTGACCGAGGGCACCGGGGACGCCGCTCGCGTGTCGGGTTACACCGTGGCGGGCAAGACCGGCACCGCCCAGAAGGCGCGCAAGGACGGGCGCGGGTACGCGGGCGGCGGCCACGTCGGCTCGTTCTGCGGCTACCTGCCCGCCGAGGACCCGCGCCTGCTGATCGTCGTGACGGTCGACACGCCGAGGAAGGCCATCTACGGGGGGGTGGTGGCCGCGCCCGCCTTCGCGGAGATCGCCCGCTTCGCCGCCGGGCACCTGAGGATCCCGCCGACCGGCGCGGACGAGACGGCGGCGGCGGAGAAGGGCGCCGCTGGACCGGGAGGACCGGACGAGGCCGGGCGGGAGCGCACCGGGCGGAACGGTCCGTCAACGGGTGCGTCGCCATGACGGGGGCGGGAGCGGGGTATGCTAGTATCGTCCGTCCCGTCCCGGTGGTGAACGTGGAACCGACGACCCTACGCACGCTGCTCGCCGACAGCGTCGCCGAGTTCCTCGGCGATGCCGACACGCCCGTCACCGGCATAGCGTACCGCTCGGACGCGGTGCGCCCGGGCGAGGCGTTCTTCTGCATCCCCGGATTCGATCACGACGGCCACGACTTCGCGGGGGACGCGTTGGCGCACGGCGCCGCGGCGCTCGTCGTGGAGCGGCCCCTCGGGGTGCCCGCGCCCCAGGCGGTGGTGCCGCGCACGCGGCCCGCCCTCTCCCTGGCGGCCGCGCGGGTCCACGGTCACCCCAGCCGCAGCCTCGACGTCGTGGGGGTGACGGGCACGAACGGCAAGACCACGACGACCTACCTGGTGGAGAGCATCCTTCGGGTGGCGGGACGGAACCCCGGGCTCCTCGGCACCGTGGAGACGCGCGTCGGCGGCCGGCGGCTGGTCTCGGCGCGCACCACCCCGGAGTCGGCGGACCTGCAGCGGCTGCTGGCGGAGATGGCCGCGGATGGGGCGGACGCCGCGGTCATGGAGGTGTCGTCGCATGCCATCGACCTGCACCGCGTCGACGCCGTGCGCTTCGCCGTGGCGGCCTTCACGAACCTGTCCCAGGACCACTTGGACTTCCACCACACCATCGAGGAGTACTTCTCCGTCAAGAAGCGTCTCTTCACCGACGGCGAGGTGGGAACGGCCGTGCTGAACGTGGACGACCCCTACTGCGCGGCGGTGGCGGCGGAGCGCGGGGGGGTCACGGTCGGACGCGACCCCGAGGCCGACGTACGGGCGGTCTGCGAGCGCCCGGGGGCCCGAGGGACGGTGTTCACGCTGCTCGCTGGCGGCCACGAGCACGTGGTCGACCTCCCGCTGCCCGGCGCGTACAACGTCTCCAACGCGCTCGTCGCCGCCGGATGCGCGCTGGCGCTGGGCGTGACCGGGGAGGACGTCGCGCGCGGCCTGTCCTCCGCCGGGCAGGTGCCCGGCAGGCTCGAGCGCGTGGAAGCGGGCCAGCCCTTCGGCGTGCTCGTCGACTACGCGCACACCCCCGACGGCCTGCAGAAGGCCCTCGCCGCCGTGCGGGACGTGACCGCCGGCAGGGTCCTCGCCGTGTTCGGATGCGGCGGGGACCGCGATCCGGAGAAGCGGCCGCTGATGGGCGAGGCGGCGGGGCGGCTGGCCGACTTCGTGGTGGTCACGAGCGACAACCCCCGTTCGGAGGACCCGGTGGGCATCATCCTGCAGATCGAGGACGGTCTTCGCGCTGCCGGCGCGGCGTACGTCGCGGAGGTCGACCGTCGCCGCGCCATCCGCCACGCGCTGTCGGCGGCGGAGCCGGGAGACACCGTGCTGATAGCCGGCAAGGGTCATGAGGACTACCAGGTCTTCGCGGACAGGACGATCCACTTCGACGACCGCGAGGTGGCGCGGGAGGAGCTGGGGAGACTGTGCTGAGGCTGGATCTGCCCACGATGCTCGAGGTGACCGGCGGAGAGCTGGTCTCCGGGCCCGATTCGGTCATGGTCAACGGCCTGGCGATCGACTCGCGCGACGTGGAGCCCGGCGCCGTCTTCGTGGCATTCGGCGGGGAACGGGCCGATGGGCACGCGTTCCTCGGCGAGGCGGTGGCGCGGGGAGCGCGCGCGCTCGTCGTGACCCGCGACGACGACGTCGTCCGGGCGGCCTCCGTCGCCACGGGCCGTCACCAGCAGCCCGCGCTCGTGCTCGTGCCCGACGCCCTCGCCGCGGTCCAGGCGCTCGCCGCGCACCATCGGGACAGGTTGATGTGCCCGGTGATCGGCGTCACCGGCTCCACAGGCAAGACGACCACGAAGGACCTCATCGAGGCCGCTCTCACCGCGCGGTTCAGCGTGGTGGCGACCCGGGGGAACCAGAACAACGAGCTCGGCGTGCCGCTGACGCTGCTCGCGGCCGGGGCCGAGACCGAGGCGGTCGTGATCGAGATGGCGATGCGGGGCGCGGGTCAGATCGCGCGCCTCTGCGAGACCGCGCGCCCGACGCACGGGCTCGTGACCAACGTCGGCGTCAGCCACGTCGGCTTGCTGGGCAGCGCCGAGGCGGTCGCGGAGGCCAAGGGCGAGCTGGTGGAGGCGGTGCCGCTGACCGGCGTCGTCTACCTCAACGGCGACGACGCCGCGTCGCGCGCGCTGGCGGCCCGGGCCGCCGCACCGGTCGTCATGTACGGGCTGGGCGAGGACAACGACGTGCGCGCGCTGGACGTCGCCGTCTCGGCCGAGGGGTGTCCCTCGTTCACGCTGGCGGCCCGGGGCAGCGAAGCGGAAGTGGTCCTGGCCGTGTGCGGACGCCACAACGTCTACAACGCCCTGGGCGCCGCGGCCGTCGCTCTGGACCTCGGTCTGAGCGTCGAGGAGACGGCACAGGGGCTCGCCTGCGCGTCCCCGGGCGACATGCGGATGCAGGTCTTCACCAGCGCGAGCGGCGTGACGGTGGTCAACGACGCGTACAACGCGAACCCCACGTCGATGCGCGCGGCGCTGCAGGCCCTGGACGACATGACGACGGAGGGCCGGCGCATAGCGGTCCTCGGCGACATGGCCGAGCTCGGCTCGCTGACCGAGCTCGCGCACTTCCAGCTCGGCGAGCAGATCGCCCGGCATGCGGTGGACGTGCTCGTCACCGTGGGCGAGAAGGGGCGGCGGATCGCCGACGGCGCCCGTGCCGCCGGGGTCGACCCCGACGCCGTCCGGCCGTGCGTCACCGTGGAGGAGGCCTCCGAGGTCCTGGACGACGTGGTCGAGCCGGGCGATCTGGTGCTGGTCAAGGCGTCGCGATCGGTCGGACTGGAGCGCGTCGTGGAGGGGATCGTGACGCCGCATGTTCGGTAGGCTCGCGCTCTACCCCACATACCAGGTCTTCTTCACGACCGTCACCGCCCTGGTGATCGCCGGCGCCCTCTTCCCGCTGTGGATCCGGCTCCTTCGGTTCCGCAACATCGGCCAGCAGATCCGCGCCGACGGCCCTCAGGGGCACCTCGTGAAGCAGGGGACGCCGACGATGGGCGGGGTGCTCATCCTGCTGGTCGCCGCCGCGGTGTACTTCATCATGCAGGCGGTCGAGCGCCGCAGCCTGCTGGCGCTGCTCGTCATGGTCGCGTGCGGGGTGCTGGGTTTCATCGACGACTACGCGAAGGTCATCAACGAGCGTTCGCTGGGTCTGCGTCCCCGGGCGAAGATCCTCGGACAGGCCGCCGTCGCGCTCGCGTTCGGTCTGCTCGCCGTGAACTGGGCCGGGATCAGCAGCGAGGTGAGCCTGCCGCTCCTTCAGCCGATCGACCTGGGGTTCTTCACGAGCACGTTCCACGTCGGCGACATGGCGCTCCAGGTGCCCTGGGCGTACGTCGGGCTGCTGTTCCTGATGATCATCGCGTTCTCCAACACGGTGAACCTCACCGACGGGCTCGACGGCCTGGCCGCCGGGACCGTCACCATCGTCATGCTGGCCTTCGCGGGCATCGCGTTCCGCCAGGACCACCTGGAGGTGGCGCTCTTCGCCGCCGCGGTGGCCGGCGCGTGCGTCGGGTTCCTGTGGTACAACAGCCACCCCGCCGACATCTTCATGGGCGACACGGGGTCGCTCGGCCTGGGGGCCGCGATCGCCGCGCTCGCCATCGTCACCAAGACGGAGCTGCTCTCGGTCGTCATCGGCGGGATCTACGTGGTCGAGGGGCTGTCGGTGATCCTGCAGGTCGCGAGCTACAAGCTCACGCGCAGGCGCATCTTCCGGATGGCGCCCATCCACCACCACTTCGAGATGATCGGCTGGTCGGAGACCAAGGTCATGGTGCGCTTCTGGATCGTCACCGGCATCCTCGCCGGCGCGGGCTTCGCGCTGTACTTCGTCGCCACGGTGAGGAGGTGAGCGGGATGGGCGGTCCGGTCGCGCGCGGCGCCGACGAGCGCGCGCGGCGCGTCCTCGTCCTCGGCCTGGGGCGCTCGGGCCGCGCGACGGCGCGCTACCTCGCCGCGCGTGCCGCGACCGGCGAGCCGGTCGCGGTCTCGGTCGTCGACGAGGCCGACACCGGCGAGTTGCGCGCCGCTGCCGACGAGTTGAGGGCGCTGGGCGTCGAGGTGGCCCTGGGAGCGGCGGAGGCGCCGCCGGCCGAGCTGGTCGTCGCCAGCCCCGGGATCCCGCCGTCCAGCCGGCTCATGCGCTCGGCGGCGGCGCTCGGGGTGCCGGTCGTGTCCGAGGTGGAGTTCGCCTTCGCCCGCTCGCGCTCCCCGTGGGTGGCCGTCACCGGCACGAACGGCAAGACGACGGTGACGTGCCTGGCGGCCCACCTGCTCGCGTGCTCCGGGGTGCCGGTGGAGACGGTGGGCAACATCGGCACGCCCCCGATCAGTGTGGTGGAGGCCGCGGGTGAAGCCACGGTGCTGGTCGCCGAGGTATCCTCGTTCCAGCTCGCCGCCACCGCGGCGTTCCGTCCTCGGGTCGCCGTGCTGCTCAACATAACGCCCGACCACCTCGACTGGCACGACGGGATGGCCGGCTACGCGGCGGACAAGGCGAGGGTCTTCGCGAACCAGGGGCCCGACGACTTCGCCGTGGTGGTCGTCGACGACCCCGGGGCGGCGCCGTACGCGGACGAGGTCGCCGCGCGCGGGGTGAGGGTGTGCCGCGTGAGCCTGCGCGAGTGGCACGCCGGAGGGGCGGGGCTGCTCGACGGGGATCTCGCACTGGACTCCCCGGAAGGCCCGGTGCGTCTCATCCCAGTCGACGAGCTGCCGCTGCCGGGACGCCACAACGTGCTCAACGCGCTGGCAGCGGCGGCGGCCGCGGCGGAGACCGGGGCGACCGCGGAGGGGGTGCGAGAGGGGCTGCGGACCTTCCGGCCGGTGCCGCACCGGCTGGAGGCGGTGGCCGTGGTCGCCGGCGTCGAGTACGTGGACGACTCGAAAGCCACGAACCCGGACGCCGTCGTCAAGGCGTTGGAGGCCTTCGAGGACCGGCCGGTGGTGGCGCTGCTGGGCGGGTACCCGAAGAGGACGGGTTTCGGACAGATGGCGCGGGCGGTGGCCGCGCACGCCCGCGCCGCAGTGCTCTTCGGCGAGGCGGCCGACGAGATCGCGCGCGCCTTCGAGGGCCTGGACGTGCGTGTCGAGCGAGCCGGCAGGCTCGCCGAGGCGGTCGGCAGGGCCGCGGCGGCGGCCGACCCGGGTGACGTCGTGCTCCTCGCGCCGGGCTGTGCGTCATTCGACGAGTTCTCAAGCTACGCCGAGCGCGGGGAGGCGTTCGCGGACGCGGTGCGCGCGCTGTCCGAGGGGGAGCGGGATGTCTGAGCGTGCCTACGCCGGCGGCCCGCAGGGCCGGTACCTGCTTCTGGGCGCCACCGTGTCGCTGGTCGTCCTCGGGCTCGTGATGATCTGGTCCGCGTCGTCGGCGGCGGACTTCGTGCGGCTCGGCGACAGCGCGTACCACGTGAAGCGGCAGGCCGCCTCGGCCGCGGCGGGCCTCGTGCTCATGCTGGTGCTGGAGCGGATCGACTTCCACCGCTTGCAGCGGTACTCGTGGGTGCTGTGGGGCGCCTCGGCGGCGGGGCTGCTCGCGGTTCTCGTCTCGGGCATCGGGAAGTGGGGCTCGACGCGCTGGGCGGTCGTGGGAGGCCTGACGATCCAGCCCTCGGAGTACGCCAAGGCGGCGGTCGTCATGGTGACGGCGTCACTGCTGACCGCGTGGTGCGCGGGGCGGCTCGCGGACAAGGACCTGTTCGGGCGCCTGGCGCTGGCGGTCGTGCCGGTGGTGGTGCTGATCATGGCGCAGCCCGACCTCGGCACGACGATCGCGCTCGTCGCCGCGGTCTACCTGGTGCTCCTGCTCGGCGGCCTGAGGAAGCGGTATCTGGCCGCGATGGGCGCGCTGGGCGCGTCGTTGTGCACGCTGGCGGTCTTCACGAACGCCGAGCGCGCGGCGCGGTTCGTCGCGTTCCTCGACCCCTGGGCGGATCCCCGCGGCGACGGCTACCAGACCATCCAGGCGTTCCTGGCGTTCGGCTCGGGTGGTCCGACGGGCGTGGGACTGGGGATGTCCGACCAGAAGTTCTTCTACCTGCCGGCAGCGCACACGGACTTCATCCTCGCGATCATCGGGGAGGAGTTGGGGCTCTTCGGGAGCCTGGGCGTCGTGGGCGCCTTCGGCGTGTTCGCGTACGCGGGGTTCCGGATCGCGATGGGTACGCGGGACCGGTTCGGCCGGTTGCTGGCCGGCGGGCTGACCGCCATGATCGTCGCCCAAGCGGTCATGAACATGGCGGCGGTGACCGCGCTCATGCCGGTCACGGGCATCCCCCTGCCACTGGTGAGCTACGGAGGCTCGTCGCTCACGTTCACGCTGTTGTGCGTCGGTGTCGTGCTCTCGGTCGCCCGGCGCGGATGCGCCGGCCGGGGGCGACGGGTCAGACCGGAAGGGGAGAGGTCCCACGATGCGCTACCTGCTCAGCGCGGGCGGTACCGCCGGGCACGTCTACCCGGCACTGACGGTGGCCGCGCGGCTGCTGGAAGGCGGGCATGACGAGGTGCTGTTCGTCGGCACCCCCGGCGGGCTCGAGGCCGCGCTCGTCCCGCAGGCCGAGGTGCCGTTCACGGCGCTGCCGGCCCGGGGCTTCGACCGCTCCGCGCCGCTGTCGCTGCCGATCGCGCTCGGGGTGCTCGCCGCGTCCACGGTCCGGGCGAGGCGACTGGTGCGGTCGTGGGGGCCCGACGTGGTGGTGGGGTTCGGCGGGTACGCCTCGATACCAGTGGGCTTGGCGGCCGCGGCGACCCGTACGCCGCTCGTGCTGCACGAGCAGAACTCCGTCCCGGGTCTGGCCAACCGGCTGCTGTCGCGCTTCGCCGCGGCGGTGGGCGTCACGTACCCCGGCTCGGTGCCCTTCCTGGCGCGGCCCGAGCGCGCCTCGGTCACCGGCAACCCGGTGCGCGAGTCCGTCCTGGCCGCCCGGCGGGAGGAGGCGCGGCGCTCCCTTGGGTATACGAATGACGACCTCGTGCTGCTCGTCTTCGGCGGGAGCAGAGGGGCCAGGCACCTGAACGACGCGATGCTTGACCTATACGAGAGGCTGATGGTAGAGCCGCGGTTGCGGGTGATGCACGCCGCCGGTAGGATTGGGGCCGCATCCGTGAGGGAGAAGCTCGCGCAGCGCGGCGGGGACCCGGAGCGGTACCGCGTGCTCGACTACATCGACGACATGGGTTCGGCGCTCTCCGCGGCGGACCTCGTCATCGCCAGGGCGGGGGCGACGTCGATCGCCGAGGTCACGGCGTCGGGCAAGCCGGCCGTGCTGGTGCCGTACCCGTACGCCACGGACGACCACCAGACGTTGAACGCGCGTGCGGTCGCTGCGGCCGGGGCCGGCGTCGCGGTCGCGGACGCCGACCTGGACTCGCCGCTCTTCGCGGAGACGGTCGAGCGGCTGCTGGCCGACGGGGGAGAGAGGCGGCGCATGGCGGACGCATCCGCGGCGCTGGGAAGGCCGCGAGCCGCGGAGGCCGTGGCGGAGATGGCGCGCGCGGCCGCGGGCCGCACGCGGCGACGGAGCAGGGCGGAGGGCGAGTGATCGAGCCAGCGCTACCGGGCGCCGCGAGCGCGGAGAGGGTCGACGCCCATTTCATCGGCGTGGGCGGCGCGGGGATGAGCGGCATCGCGCGGGTCCTGGCCGCACGGGGTGCGAGCGTGACCGGGTCGGACCTGAAGGACTCGCGGTACCTGCGCACGCTCGCGGAGTCGGGCGTCCGCGTGTTCCTCGGGCACGCCGCGTCGAACCTCGGCGACCCCCGCGTGGTCGTGGTGTCCTCGGCCGTCCCCGAGACGAACCCCGAGCTCGCCGAGGCGCGAAGGCGCGGCCTCCCGGTGTGGCCCAGGGCGAGGATGCTCGCTCACCTCGCCGGCGACCGGCAGACGGTGGCTGTGGCCGGCACCCACGGCAAGACGACCACCAGCTCGATGATCGCCAAGATGCTCGACGGCGCCGGGGCCGACCCGACCTTCCTTATCGGCGGGGAGCTGAACGACATGGGCGCCAACGCCCGCTGCGGCCAGGGCCGTCACTACGTTGTCGAGGCCGACGAGTCCGACGGCTCGTTCATGTTCCTGGACCCCCGCGTCGCCGTCGTGACGAACGTGGAAGCCGACCATCTCGACCACTACGCCGACCTCGCGGAGGTGTGCCGGACGTTCGTGGCCTTCCTGTCCAAGACCTCCGAGGACGGCTGCGTCGTGACCTGCGCGGACGACGCCGGCGCGGTCCGGGTCGCCAGGGCGTGCGGGCGGCGCGCGGTGACGTACGGGACCGCCGAGGACGCCGACGTGCGATGCGAAGGGATGCGCCGGGAGGGCGAGGGTTACGCGTTCACGCTGCGGGTGCCGGGCGGCGAGAGGACCGAAGCGGTCACGAAGGTGCCCGGGATGCACAACGTGCTCAACGCGACCGCCGCCCTCGCCACGGCATGGGTGCTCGACGTCGACCTCTCCGCGGCGGCCGAGTCGCTCGCGGCGTTCACCGGGGTCCGGCGGCGGTTCGACCGCCTCGGCGAGGCGGCGGGCGTCACGGTCGTGGACGACTACGCTCACCACCCCACCGAGGTGCGCGCCACCCTGGCCGCTGCCCGCGAGGGCGGCTACCGGCGGGTGGTGGCGGTCTTCCAGCCCCACCGCTTCTCTCGCACCGCCGCTCTGGGCCGCGAGTTCGCCGAGGCGTTCGAGGCGGCGGACCGGGTCGTGCTGATGGACGTCTACGGCGCCGGCGAGTCGCCGATCCCGGGGGTGAGCGGCAAGACGGTGCTCGACGCGGTGCTCGGCGCGCGCCCGCGCTCGCGGGTGGCCTACCTGCCGCACCGCGGAGACGTCGCGAGCTTCGTGGCCGCATCCGTGCTGCCCGGCGACCTCGTGTTGACCATGGGCGCCGGCGACGTGACCACGCTGGGACCGGAGCTCCTGCGCGAGCTCGGAGGCGGGGAGGCAGCCGCGGCATGCTCCTGAGGGAGGCCACGGATCGGCTGCGCGCCGCGCTCGCCGGCGAGGTCCGCTCGGACGAGCCCATGAGCCGCCACACCACGTTCCGCATCGGTGGACCGGCGAGCATCTACGCGGTGACCGACACGCTGGGCGAACTGTCCTCGGCGCTGCACGTGCTGGCCGACGAGGGCACCCCTTGGGTCGTGCTCGGCAAGGGCTCCAACGTGCTGGTCTCCGACGAGGGGTACGTGGGCGCGGTGCTGGTGCTCGGCCGCGAGTTCCGGCGCCACACCGTGACCGAGGACCGCATGGAGGCGGGCGCGGGATGCACGCTCGCCGCCCTCGTGCAGTACGCGTTCTCCCGCGGACTGGCCGGCCTGGAGTTCGCCGTCGGCATCCCCGGCACCCTGGGCGGTGCGCTGGTCGGCAACGCAGGCGCGCGCGAGGGGTGCATCGGCGCCATCGTCGAGTCGGTCACGCTCTTCGAGCCGGGCGAGGGGCTGCTGCGGCTGAGCGGCGCCGACATCGCGTGGGGTTACCGAACGAGCGGATTGCGCGGTCGCGGTATCATCGTCGAGGGCGGGTTGCGCGTCACACCGGGAGACCGCGGGCGCATCCGCCACAGCATGGAGACCGGCTTCGCCCGGCGCAAGGCGAGCCAGCCCGTCGGCGTGCCCTCGGCCGGGAGCGTGTTCGTCAACCCGGAGGGCCACTCGGCGGGGCGGCTCATCGAGTCGGCCGGCATGAAGGGCGCCCGCGTCGGGGGCGCGCTCGTGTCGCCGGTGCACGCGAACTTCATCGTCAACGACGGCGGCGCGACGGCCGCCGACGTAGCCGCTCTCATCGTGAAGGTACGTCAGGCCGTCAGGGACGCTCATGGCATCAGGCTCGAACCGGAGATCAGGTTCCTCGGGAGGTTCGACGGACCGGCGTAAGGTCCGGATAGGCACCGAGCACGCGCGCCGCGTCAGGCTGCCCGAGGGCAAGGCCAGGGGCCAGGACGCTCCCCGTCCCGCCGGCAGCGCGACTGAGCGCGCTTCGGGAGCGCGCTCGGAGGGCGCCCGCCGAGAGCCCGGCTCCAAGGGACGAAGCACCGTCGCGAGAGACAAGCGCGCCGAGCGCCGGCGGCGGCACGTCCGGCGACGCCGCCGGGACGCGGCGAGGGTGGTGGCGGCGTTGGTGGCGGTGGGCGCCGTGCTCGCCGCAGGGGCGTGGCTGTACCGCTCGCCGTTGCTGTCGGTCGACCGCGTCGAGGTCGTCGGGGCGTCGCACCTGAGCGAGGACCGCGTCCGCGAGATCGCCGCCGTGCCCGCCGGCGTGACGGTGCTGAGCGTGCGGAACTCCGAGATCGAGGAGAGGTTGCGTGCCGAGCCGTGGATCGCCGAGGCGCGGGTTCGGCGCCGTCCTCCGCATACGGTGCGGATCACCGTCGAGGAGCGCGTGCCGGCCGCGCTCATCGACGAGGGAAGCGCGACGCTGTGGCTGGTGGACGAGGAGGGCGTCGTCCTGGGAGAGCGCTCGGCCGAGGACACGTCGGCGCTGGCGGTCGTGCGGGACGTGCCCGGCATCGAAGCCGGGCCCGGCGTGCGCCTGGACTCGGACGCGCTGGACAACGCCTTGCGCGTTCTCCGCGGCATGAGCGCGGAGCTTCGCGCGGAGGTACGAGCGGTCTCCGCGTCGACCGTCGACAAGACCGCGCTGTACACGTACGAGGACGTGGAGATCTTCATCGGGTCGGCCGAGGACCTGGAGCGGAAGGACCTCTTGGCGAGGAGGATCCTGGAAGAGCAGCGCGGCAAGGTGGTGTATATCAACGTGCGGACGGTCGACCGTCCGACGTGGCGCGGTCTCGAGACCGGCGGATAGGCGGAGCCGAGGCGAGGGGGCCGGCGCATTGGCAAGCCGCGGGACCGCCGGCGGCATCACCTACCCCTCACCCGTGACGCTGACCGTCCGGCGGCGTCCTTCAGCGCCGGCGCTGGTCGGCCCTGAGGGCGGGCACGGGGCGAGGAACCTTTCCCGGATCAGGGGTTGCATGAGCGATAACGTTTATGCAAAGATTGACCGTTGGGGTCATTACCTAACGTTAAAGTAAAGGCTGATAGTTCGCCTTTGCGGACGCGGTCAGGGAGGGCACAGATGCTCGAGACGGGGGCGAACTACCTCGCGGTCATCAAGGTCGTCGGGATCGGCGGCGGCGGGACGAACGCCGTGAACCGGATGGTCGAGGCCGGCGTCAAAGGCGTGGAGTTCATAGCGGTCAACACCGACGCGCAGGCTCTGCTGATGTCCGACTCCGACTACAAGGTCCACATCGGCGTCAATCTCACCAAGGGTCTCGGAGCGGGGGCGGATCCGGATGTGGGTCTGCAGGCGGCGGAGGAGAACCGCGGCGAGATCAAGGAGGCGCTGCAGGGCGCCGACATGGTGTTCATCACCGCCGGCGAAGGCGGCGGCACGGGCACTGGAGCGGCGCCGATCATCGCGGAGATCGCGAAGGACGAGATAGGCGCGCTGACGGTGGGCGTCGTCACGCGCCCGTTCGCGTTCGAGGGCCGCAAGAGGGCGCTGCAGGCCGAGGAGGGCATCAAGCGCCTCAGGGACGGAGTGGACACGCTCATCGTCATCCCGAACGACCGCCTTCTGCAGGTCGCGGAGAAGAAGACCTCGATCCTGGACGCGTTCCGGATAGCGGACGACATCCTTCGGCAGGGCACCCAGGGGATCACGGACCTCATCACGGTGCCCGGCCTGATCAACCTGGACTTCGCGGACGTGCGGACGATCATGGCCGACGCGGGCTCCGCCCTCATGGGGATCGGCTTGGCCGCCGGGGACAACCGCTCGCACGACGCGGCGAAGGCCGCCATCTCGAGCCCGCTGCTGGAGAGCAGCATCGAGGGTGCCCAGGGAGTCCTGCTCTCCATCGCCGGCGGGAGCGATCTGGGGCTGTTCGAGGTGAACGAGGCGGCCGAGGTGGTCGCCGCCGCGGCGCACCCCGACGCCAACATCATCTTCGGGGCGGTCATCGACGACTCCATGATGGACCAGATCCGCGTGACCGTGATCGCCACGGGCTTCGAAGGGCGGCGCCGTCAGCAGGCGATGGAGTTCGAGGAGTCCGAGGGCGTCGAGGTCCCCGCGTTCGAGCCGCTGCCCGAGGACGAGCTGGACATCCCGGCGTTCCTGAAGAAGCGGTCGGTCTAGCCGGTACGTGCGACGGCCGCCCGCGGAGACCGCGAAGGCGTCCGTCGAGACGAGAAGGCCCCCGCGCCGTGCCGGTGCGGGGGCCTTCGTGTGCTCGTGGGCACCCTACTCCCGGGAGGGGGGTTCCTCGCCGCGAGGCGGCGGAGCCGCGGGAGGCGCGGGAGGCGCCGGCGG
>JACUUM010000051.1 GCA_014859305.1 Coriobacteriia bacterium | reverse complement strand
CTAGTCGCGCGTTGAGGGGTACATACGACCGCGTACCCGGAAAACCTCTCCACCTACTGGGAGAGGTCATGCGAGGAGGGAGCGTGATCCTATGAGGTCGCGGCCACTGGCATTGCTGCTCGTGCTGGCGGTCTCCGTCGCGATGCTTGCGACGGGGTGCCCAGCCGAGCCCGACGAGGAGGAGGAGATCGGCGCCGTATCGGTCGTCGGCGTCTGGGGCGGCGGTGAGCTCGAGTCGTTCCAGGAGGTCGTGGCCGGATGGGAGGAGGAGACCGGCGGGGAGATGCGCTTCGAGGGGACGCGCGACCTCTCGGCCATCCTTCGTTCCAGGATCGCCGGTGGCAATCCTCCGGACCTCGCCATACTGCCGAACCCGGCGCTGATGCAGGAGTTCGGGGAGGCGGGCGACCTCATCCCGCTCGAGGACGTGCTCGACAACATGGATCAGTTCCGCGAGGACTACGCGGAGCAATGGGTCGAGCTCGGCAGCGTCGACGGGACGCTGTACGGAGTGTTCGTCAAGGCCGCGCCGAAGAGCACGGTGTGGTACAGCCCGCCGGACTTCGAGGAGCAGGGCTATGAGATCCCCGAGTCCTGGGACGACCTCGTGGCGCTGACGAACCAGATCCGCGAACAGGACGACGTGGCTCCTTGGTCGATGGGGTTCGAGTCCGGTGGCGCGAGCGGATGGCCCGGCGCGGACTGGATCGCCGAGATCCTCCTCGCCGAGAGCGGACCTGAAGTGTACGACCAGTGGGTGGACCACGAGATCCCATGGACGCACGAAGCCGTGCGGTCGGCGTTCGAGCGTTTCGGTGAGATCGCGAACACCGAGGGCAACGTCGAGGGAGGCGCATCCGCGATCGTCGGCACGAACTTCGAGGACGCGTCCTACGGGCCGTTCCAGGACCCCCCCAGGTCGCGCATGTACTTCCTCGGCGCCTTCACGCAGGGCTTCATCGAGAGCCAGTTCCCCGACCTCGAGCCCGAGCAGGGCTACGACTTCTTCGATTTCCCGCCGATCGACGAGCAGTATGCCAACGCCGTCACGGTGGGCGGCGACGTCGTCGTGATGCTGAACGACACGCCTTCGGCGCGCTCGCTCCTGGAGTACCTCGCCGACGGCGAGAACTGGCGGCCATGGGCCGAGGCCGGAGGGTTCACCACCGCGAGCGCCGCGCTGAGCGAGGATGCCTATCCCGATCCCGTCGCCGTGAAGGCGGCCGACCAGCTCGCGGAGGCCGACCCGCTCCGCTTCGGGGCGGGCGACGCCATGCCCGCCGAGGTCCAGAGCGCGTTCTGGCAAGGCGTGCTGGACTACGTGCAGAACCCGGGCAACCTCGACAGCATCCTGCAACGGATCGAGTCCGTGGCGGAGGACGCGTACGGCGCCCAGGAGGGTGAGGGCGCACAGGAGGAGACGCCGACCGAGAACGGCGGCGGCGAGTAACCGATGTCCGAGATGATGCCCGAAGGGGCGCCGCCGCAGCGCGGCGCCCCTTCGGGCGACCCCTCCGAGCGTCGCTTCCGGCTCGACCCGGCGTGGCTCTACCTCGCGCCGGCGGCCGCGCTTCTGGGCGTCTACCTGCTCTATCCGGCGCTCAGCACGCTGTACATGAGCCTCTTCGACCCGCGCTCGGGGCAGTACGTCGGGCTCTCCCACTACGCCTACCTGCTCACGCACCGCGAGACGATCCTCGTCTTCCGCAACAACCTGATGTGGCTGCTGCTGTTCACCAGCGCGACGGTGGTCCTGGGGCTGCTGCTCGCGGTGCTGACGAACCAGGTGCGCTACGAGGCGATCGCCAAGGCCATCGTGTTCGTGCCGATGGCGGTGTCCTTCACCGCAGCGGCCGTCATCTGGCGGTTCATGTACGTCTTCCAGCCGGCGCGGTTCGACCAGATCGGGGTGGTGAACGCCATCGTCACCACGCTGGGCGGCCAGCCGGTGGCCTGGATCTCCAACACGACGTACAACAACTTCGCCCTCATAGTCGCGGGCACATGGATCTGGACCGGGTTCGCGCTGGTCGTGGTCTCCGCGGGCCTCAAGGGGATACCGGCCGAGATCATCGAGGCCGCCAGGGTCGATGGCGCCAACGAGCGGCAGATCTTCTGGAACGTCATCCTGCCGATGCTGCAGCCCGTGATCGTCGTGGTCGCGGTGACGCTCGTGATCAACTCGCTCAAGGTCTTCGACCTCGTCTACGTGATGACGTTCGGCAACTTCAACACCGACGTGCTCGCCAACCGGATGTTCAAGGAGATGTTCACGTTCGGCAACTTCGGGCGTGCAAGTGCCGTGGCCGTGATCCTGCTGGCCGGGATCCTGCCGCTCATGGCGCTCAACATCCGTCGCTTCAGGCGGGAGCAGACGTGAACGGCGGCGCAGAGACCCTTGCGGCCCGCACCGTGCGGCGGCTCTCCCGAGGACCGCTTCACGCCGCGATCATCGGCGTGTGCCTGGCTTGGATGGTGCCGACTCTCGGCCTGTTCGTCAGCTCCTTCCGCCCCGCTCGGGCGATCGCCACGAGCGGGTGGTGGACGGCACTGAGGCCGCCGTTCGAGTTCACGCTCCAGAACTACGAGTCCGTCCTGCTCACCCAGGGCATGGCGCAGAGCTTCCGGAACAGCCTCGTCATCACCGTCCCGGCGACCGCGCTGACGATGCTGGTCGCCGCGATCGCCGCCTACGCCTTCGCCTGGATGGAGTTCAGGGGACGCGACGCGCTGTTCCTCGTCGTCGTCGGACTCATCGTGGTGCCCCTGCAGCTCACTCTCATCCCGGTGCTCAGGATGTACGCGTCGATCGGCCTCACGGGCACGTTCCACGGGATGTGGCTGGCGCACGCCGCATACGGCATGCCCTTCGCCATCTTCCTGCTGCGCAACTTCTTCGTGGCGCTGCCCAAAGACCTGCTCGAGTCGGCCTTCCTCGAGGGCGCCACGCACTTCACGGCGTTCAGGCGGATCGTGATGCCGCTCTCTGTCCCCGCCCTGGCGGCTCTAGGCATCTTCCAGTTCCTCTGGGTGTGGAACGACCTCCTGATAGCGCTCGTCTACCTCGGAGGTCATCGGGCCGTGGCGCCGATGACGGTGACGATCTCCAACCTCGTGAACTCCTTCGGCGGAGCGTGGCAGCTGCTCACGGCGGCGGCCTTCGTCTCGATGGTCCTGCCGCTCGCCGTCTTCTTCGCGCTCCAGCGCTACTTCGTCGAGGGCATACTCGCCGGCGCGGTGAAGGGATAGGGATGGCTCGCGTACTGTACGACCACGTGGTGAAGCGGTACGGGGAGGTACACGCCCTCAAGGACTTCACGATCGAGATCCCCGACAAGGAGTTCCTCGTGCTCGTCGGCCCGTCGGGCTGCGGCAAGTCCACCGCTCTGCGCCTGCTGGCGGGGCTGGAGCCGGCGACGGAGGGCTCGATCTACATCGGTGACCGGCGCGTCAACGACGTCCCGGCGAAGGACCGCGACATCGCCATGGTCTTCCAGTCCTACGCGCTCTACCCCCACATGACGATCTCCCGGAACATCGGGTTCGGACTGAAGCTCCGCAAGATGCCGAAGAACGAGATCGCACGCCGGGTGAAGGAGGCGGCGAGGATACTCGGCGTGGAGCAGCTGCTGGACCGCAAGCCCGGGCAGCTCTCCGGCGGGCAGCGTCAGCGCATCGCCGTGGCGCGGGCGATCGTGCGGGAGCCCCAGGTCTTCCTGCTCGACGAGCCGCTCTCGAACCTGGACGCCAAGCTGCGCGTGAACACGCGCGCCGAGATCAGCAAGCTGCACAAGCGCCTCGGCACCACGTTCGTCTACGTCACGCACGACCAGACCGAGGCGATGACGATGGCGGACCGCATCGCCGTGATGGACGTCGGGATCATCCAGCAGGTGGGCACGCCGCAGGAGCTCTACGACCACCCGAGGAACGTCTTCGTCGCCGGCTTCATCGGCAGCCCCGCGATGAACTTCTTCTCGGCCCGCATAGACCAGGCCGACGGGAGGCTGCACCTCGACGGCGGGACGTTCACGATCGAGGTCCCCGAGGGCAGAGCCCCGGAGCTGCAGCGCTACACCGGGCGTAACATGCTCTTCGGCGTGCGGCCCGAGAACATCCACGATCAGGCGTTCGTGCCCTCCGGCATCACTGCCGTGCCCATCACGGTCGACGTGGACGTCACGGAGCTGATGGGCAACGAGGTCTTCCTCCATCTGCTCGCGGGCGAGACCAAGCTGCTGGCCCGCGTGGACCCGAGGACGGGCGCCAGACCCGGCGACCGCATGGACGTCGTCGTCGACCTGGAGCGGATGCACGTGTTCGACCCGGAGACGCGGGAGGCGCTGACCACGGCGCGAAAGGCCGCCGAGGGCGCGCCCGCGTGACGGACGCGGACGTGGTCGCAGGCGCCTACGCGGTCCCGATCGCCCAGATGTTGCCCTCTGAATCCCTGAACCACGCGACCTTCTGCCCGGCCATCATGGCGACGCCCTCGACGGTCTTCAGGCCGATCTCGGTCCCTCTGCCGCACCTCCAGCCCGAGCTTCTCCTCGTAGAACCTCTTCGCCCGCTGGAGATCCTCGACCCTGAGCATCGGATAGGCCCTGGCGGTGGCGAGCCTCGAGCCCGTCGTCGTCATGCCCTTTCCCGTCGTCTCCATGGCTCCACCCTCCTCGGTACGGCTCTCCGGCCGCGGTATGTTCCCAGGACCCGCTCAGTCCCTCAACGAGCCGGCGAGCTCCTCGCTGATGCTCCAGAACCGCTCCCGGACGTCCGCTCGGCGCGCGGCGCGCGCCGGCCGGGCTCGCCGCATCCGCTCGAAGTACTCGCCGGTGACCCCCTCGAGCTCGGGTGAGGCCGCGAGCCGGAAGGGCGCGTCGGCCGCCTTCCCCGGAGGCATCCCGCCGACGTAGGGGAAGCCGGCGTGAAGGAGCTTCGTGGACACCACGCCGGGGTGGAGCGCGTTGGCCGTGACACCGGTGCCCCGCAGGCGCTCGGCGAGCTCGAGCGCCAGAACGACGTTGGCGAACTTGGACAGCGCATACGCCTGGTACGGCTGGTAGCGCGTCCGCCCGCGGACCTCGTCGGGCAGTCGAGAGAGGTCGACGTGCGCGCTCTTGTGCGCGACCGAGGCGACGACGACGATGCGCGACGGGGCCGCCGTCTTCAGCCGGTCGAGCAGCAGGCACGTCAGCAGGAACGGCGCGACCTGGTTCACCTGGAACGTGAGCTCGATGCCGTCCCTCGTCACGACGCGCTCCCCGGAGTACAGGCCCGCGTTGTCCACGAGCACCCCGATGCCCTCGAAGCGCCCCGAGAGCTCCTCGGCCAGGCGGCGTACCGCGGCCAGCGACGAGAAGTCCGCCACGGCGATCCCACACCGCCGGTTGCCCGTGGCGGCCACGACCTCGTCGAGAGCCGCGAGACACCGCCCTTCGTCCCGCCCGTGAAGGACGACCGGGGAGTCCGTCGCGGCGAGCCGCTTCGCCGTCTCCTTGCCGATGCCCGAGGTCGCCCCGGTCACCACGATCGCATCGCCTCGCCTTCCCGGCGAGCGGGGGTCTGCTGGCATGGTCCGGCCTCCATCCGCCCCCAGGACGCCTTCTCCGGCGCGACGGGGGCGAAGCGCTGCGTCGTGGTCGGCCCGTCGGGCCCTCCCAGACGATTCCCCGACCCGCCGCTCGCGCGCCGACGCCGTGTCCGAAGTCGGACCGGGCGAGCGCACCGATGCCGGGGATCCGGATCCGCCCCGGCGTGAGCGCCCGCGGCTTCGCGGGTAGCACATCAGCGTCATGTCGAAGGGTATCGTGCATTCCACCGAGGTCGGCAGCTTCGTGGACGGGCCGGGTATCCGGTTCGTCGTCTTCCTCGCGGGCTGCCCTCTGCGCTGCCAGTACTGCCACAACCCGGATGCCTGGCAGTGCAAGGGAGAGCCGACCGAGGCCGAGGAGGTCCTCGGACGTATCGCTTCGTCGGCCGACTTCCTCAAGGCCGGCTGCGGGGGCGTCACGCTCAGCGGGGGCGAGCCGCTCATGCAGGCGGAGTTCGCGCACGAGATCCTCGAAGGGAGCAAGGACCTCGGCCTTCACACGGCGCTCGACACCTCCGGCTACCTCGGCGACCGGCTGACGGACGAGATGCTCGAGGCGATCGACCTGGTGCTGCTCGACATCAAGTCGTACGACCCCGAGACCTACCGGGAGGTCACCGGGGTCGACGTGGAGCCCACCCTGCGCCTCGCCGAGCGGCTCTCCGAGCTGCGCCAGCCGGCCTGGATCCGGTTCGTGCTCGTCCCCGGCCTCACCGACGCCCCCGAGAACGTGGCGGGCCTCGCCCGGTTCGTCGGCCGGCTCGCGAACGTGCAGCGCGTCGAGATCCTGCCGTTCCACCAGATGGGCAAGCACAAGTGGGAGGAGCTCCGGCTCCCCTACAAGCTGGCGGACACGCAGCCCCCCACCCCCGAGGAGGTCGGCCGCGTGAGAGCCGTGTTCGAGGCGCAAGGCCTGGCGGTGAACGACGGCCGCTTCGCGACGTGCGGGCCGGTGGGCGCCGAGGCGTAGGGGACGAGTGGCGGCGCGCGGCCGGCACGGCACGACGGTCCCCGTGATGCCGGCCGCCCGTGGCGCGCGGCTCAACCCCTCTGCCGCGTGTGCGCCCCGGCCTCATCGGGTAGCACGTCCCTGTGCACGCTGTCGAGGCGAGGAGCGTGAACGCGATGTCGACCACAGTCAAGAGCGCATGCGAGCTGGAGCCTGCGTGGACGGGATTCGAGCCGGGCCGGTGGTGCGAGAGCGTGGACGTGCGCGACTTCATCCAGCACAACCACTCGCCGTACGACGGGGACGACGCCTTCCTCGAGGGCCCCACGGAGCGGACCGCGCGTCTGTGGGAGCGCATCGAGGAGCTGATGCGCGAGGAGAGCCGTCGGGGGATCCTGGACGCCGACACCGACGTCGTCTCGTCGATCACGTCGCACCCGCCCGGTTACGTCGACCGCGAGGCGGAGCTGGTCGTAGGCCTGCAGACCGACGAGCCGCTGAAACGGGCGCTGCTGCCGCAGGGCGGCATCCGCATGGTCGACGGAGCGCTGAAGGCGTACGGCTACCCGCTGTCGCCGCGGATCAAGCGGATCTTCGGCATCCGCGGGTACCGCAAGACCCACAACGACGGCGTGTTCGACTGCTACACCGAGGAGATGCGCAAGGCGCGCAGGTCCGGGATCGTCACCGGCCTGCCCGACGTGTACGGCCGAGGGCGCATCATCGGCGACTACCGGCGCGTCGCGCTCTACGGGGTGGACCGCCTGCTCGCCGACAAGAGGGCGCAGCACGCCGCGATGGCCGAGCGGGAGATGACCGACGAGACCATCCGGCTGACCGAGGAGCTCGCCGAGCAGTACCGCGCGCTGGAGGACCTCAAGACCATGGCGGCGAGCTACGGCTTCGACATCTCCAGGCCCGCCGCCGGAGCGTTCGAGGCGGTGCAGTGGCTGTACTTCGGCTATCTGGGGGCGGTCAAGGAGCAGAACGGTGCCGCGATGAGCCTGGGGAGGACCTCGACCTTCCTGGACGTCTACCTCGAGCGGGACCTGCGCGACCGTAAGCTCACCGAGAGCGAAGCGCAGGAGCTCGTCGACCAGTTCGTGATGAAGCTGCGCATGGTGCGCTACCTGCGCACGCCGGAGTACAACGAGCTGTTCTCCGGCGATCCCACCTGGGTGACCGAGGCGATCGGCGGGGTCGGGGAGGACGAGAGGCACCTGGTCACCAAGACGTCCTTCCGGTTCCTGCAGACGCTGCGCAACCTCGGGCCCGCCCCCGAACCGAACCTGACCGTGCTGTGGTCCCTGGCGCTGCCCGCGGCGTTCAAGGCCTTCTGCGCCAGAGTCTCGGTCGAGACGAGCGCGGTGCAGTACGAGAACGACGACGTCATGCGCGAGATCTACGGCGACGACTACGGCATCGCGTGCTGCGTCTCGGCGATGCGCGTCGGCAAGCAGATGCAGTACTTCGGCGCGCGGGTGAACCTCGCGAAGGCCCTGCTGTACGCCATCAACGGCGGCCGCGACGAGCTCTCCGGCGCACAGGTCGCGCCGCCGAGCGAGCCGTTCACCGCCGACGTGCTCGACTACGACGAGGTGATGTCCAGGTACTCGCCGATGCTGGACTGGCTCGCGCGGACGTACGTGGGAGCGCTCAACATCATCCACTACATGCACGACAAGTACTCCTACGAGCGTCTCGAGATGGCGCTGCACGACCGCGACGTGCAACGCTTCCTGGCGTGTGGCGTGGCCGGCATGTCGGTGGCGGCCGACTCGCTCTCCGCGATCAAGCACGCGAAGGTCTCGGTGGTGCGTGACGAGGAGACGGGTCTGGCCGTCGACTACGCCGTGGAGGGCGACTTCCCCACCTTCGGCAACAACGACGAGCGCGTGGACTCGATCGCCCGGTCGCTCGTGCGCGAGTTCATGACGCGCATCCGGAAGCAGAAGACCTACCGCGACGCCATCCCGACCCAGTCGATCCTCACGATCACCAGCAACGTGGTCTACGGCAAGCTCACGGGCTCGACACCCGACGGGCGCAAGGCCGGCGAGCCGTTCGCCCCCGGGGCCAACCCCATGCACGGGCGGGACATCTCCGGACCGGTCGCCTCGATGTGCTCGGTGGCCAGCCTGCCCTATGAGTACGCGCAGGACGGCATCTCCTACACGTTCTCGATCGTCCCCGCCTCGCTGGGGCGCACCGAGGACGAGCGCGTCTCGAAGCTCGTCGGCATGCTCGACGGCTACTTCGGGCAGGGAGGCCATCACATCAACGTCAACGTGCTCGACCGCTCGACGCTGCTCGACGCGATAGACCATCCCGAGAAGTACCCGAACCTCACCGTCCGCGTCTCCGGCTACGCGGTGAAGTTCAGCAGGCTCACGCGCGAGCAGCAGCTCGAGGTCGTTGACCGCACCTTCCATGGCCTCGACGACGTCGAGAAGGTCGCGGTCGTCGGCGCGTGCGTGGAGTGAGGCACGGGACGGAGGCTCGGCGCCGCCGTCGCCCTCAGCGGCGAGACGTGTGGGTGTCCTCGGCCGGGTCCTCCCGCCACCCGGGCCCGGTCCGCCGCTCGACGTAGTCGCGGATCATCTTTCGCACCATCTGGGACGGCGTGACGTCCTCTTCGCGGCACAGGCGCTCGAACGCGGCCTTCTTACGCGGGTCGATCAGCACGGTGAGCCGCGCGCTGCGCTCCTCCATCTCAGCCCTCCTCTTGCGAGTGATGTTAATCATATTAACATTGACATCGTATCACATTCGTACCTAGTGTTAACTCCTTCCTGCTTGCCGAGCGCCGAGGAGCCATGCCCCACCGCGAGCACCTGACCACGGTCCGGCTCGGGAGCGCCCTGAGCGACGTCCTGCGGGATCGTCCCTACCGGCTCGCGGACCTCGGGCGAGACGCGCTCGCGGGTCTCACCGTAGGCGTCATCGCCGTCCCGCTCGCCATGGCCCTCGCCGTCGCGAGCGGCGCGCCGCCGCAGAACGGGCTGTTCACCGCCGCCGTCGCGGGCCTGGTCGCCGCCCTCGCGGGGGGCTCGCGCTTCAGCGTCTCGGGTCCCACGGCGGCGTTCGTGGTCATCCTCGAGCCCGTGGCACGCCGCTACGGCATGGCCGGCCTGGGCACGGCGACCCTGTTCGCCGGCGTCATACTGATCGGGCTCGGGTCGGCGCGCCTGGGCAGGCTGATCGAGTACATCCCCGAGCCGGTCACCGTCGGCTTCACGTCGGGGATCGCATCGGTCATCGCGATACTGCAGGTCAACGACTTCCTGGGGCTCGGCATCACCGACCTGCCCGAGCATACGCTGGCCAAGGCGGCCCACTTCGCCCGGGCCGCCCCGAACCTCGACCCCGCGGCGCTGGCGGTGGGAGGGCTCACGCTGCTGGCGGTCGTGCTGTGGCCGAGGGAGCGTCTCGTGATCCCTGGGCACGTCCCCGCCCTCGCCCTCGGCATCGCCGCGGCGCTCCTGCTCGCCAAGGCGGGTCACACGGTCGATACCATCGGTTCGCGCTTCACCTTCGCCCTGGCCGACGGAGGGCTCGGCCACGGCATCCCGCGCGCGCTGCCCTCCTTCGCGCTGCCCTGGAACCAAGCCGGAGCCGGCGGCGCTCCGCTCACCTGGTCGCTGCCGGTCGCGCGCGAGCTGCTCTCGGCGTCGCTGTCCATCGCGGTGCTCGGGGCGATCGAGTCGCTGCTGTGCGCGGTCGTGCTGGACCGCTCCACCGGCACCAGACACCACGCCAACGGTGAGATGCTCGGCCAGGGACTCGCCAACGTCGTCGCTCCCTTCTTCGGCGGCATCCCGGCGACGGCGGCGCTGGCGCGCTCGGCGGCCAACGTCAAGGCCGGCGCCCGCACGCCGCTGGCGGCCGCGCTGCACGCGCTGGTGGTGCTCCTCGGCATGCTCGCGCTGGCACCGCTGCTCTCCCTCGTTCCGATGGCGTCGATGGCCGCGCTGCTGCTGACCGTGGCGTGGAACATGAGCGAAGCCGACAAGGCCGTGACGCTGGCGCGGACGAGCCCCGGGGCTGACCGGCTCGTGCTGCTCTCCTGCCTGGTGCTCACCGTCGCGTTCGACATGGTCGTCGCGATCACCGCGGGCGTGGTGCTGGCCGCGCTGCTGTTCATGCGCGACGCGTCGCGGTTCACGCAGGTCCGCGACATCACCGCGAGCGAGAAGCACGTGCGCGGCGGGGCGCCGTCGGGCTGGAAGGTCTACAAGATCACCGGCGCGCTGTTCTTCGCGGCGGCGGACCGCGTGCTCGCCGAGGTCCTGTCGGACGCGCCCGACGGAGGAGGCATCGTGCTGTACGCCGACGGCGTCACCGTGCTCGACGCCGGAGGCGCGGCTTCGTTCGAGCGCTTCACCGAGGAGTGCGCGTCCCGCGACATCGAGCTGATAGTCGCCGACCTCCAGCCCCAGCCGCTGAGGACCGCCCGAGCCGCGGGGCTGTTCACCGGCTCCGAAGGCGTCCGGCTCGCGCCCACTCTGGCGGAAGGACTGCTGTGGGCCCGCCTCGCCGCGGCGCCGACGGGCCGCCGGACGGCGTAGCGCCGCGCGCCCTCAGCCCAGCTTCGCGCCCACCATCCGCGCGACTTCGGCCTTGTCGCAGTTGCCGCCCGTGGCCGACACCACCATACCGATCGCCCTGCCCATGTCGCGCTTGTCCGTGAAGCCGCCCTCGGCCAGCACCCCTTCGACGACGGCCTGCAACTCGTCGCCGGTGACCTGCTCGGGCAGGTAGCCGCTCAGGATGTCGACCTGCGCCTGCAGGAGTGCGGTGCGCTCCGGATCCGTGCCGGCCTTGATCGAGCCCTCGAGGGTCTCGCCGGTCTGCTTCAGCACCTTCTTGAGCGCGCCGACGACCTCCTCGTCGGTGGCCGGCCGCTTCGCCTCCTTCTCATGCGTGTCGATCTCGTTCTTCACGAGCCTCAGGATCGACAGCCGGGGCTTGTCGTGCGCGCGCATGGCGGCCGCGATCTCGGCGTTGACGAAGTCCCTGTCCAAAGTCGTCCTCCCGTTCGGCAGGCGTACGGCCCGCTACAGGGTACCCTGTTCGTGCATCGCACCTCACCCGCGAACGTCCCGTCGTCCGGAAGGTGCCCCGTGTACGAGCACGATTCCGAATACCACCGCCTGCGCGTCACTGAGAACGACGGCGTGCGCACGCTCAGGTTCGAGCGCAACGAGCAGTCCTCGATGCGGCTCGACGACCCGTTCGAGACCGACATCGACTACGTCGGCTACCTGCACCTCACCATGGCGGTGAAGCCCGACGCCGCACGTACCCTCGTCATCGGGCTGGGAGGCGGCTCCCTCGTGAAGCGCATGTGGCGCGACTACCCGGCGATGCGCCTGGACGTCGCCGAGATCGACCCCGAGGTCGTCGAGGTCGCGCGCGCGTTCTTCGCGCTGCCCGACTGCGAGCGCATCCGCGTGGTCCTCGGCGACGGGCGCGCGTGGCTCTCGACCTGCTCGGAGACCTACGACATCGTCGTCGTGGACGCCTTCGACGACGACAGGGTCCCCCGCCGGCTGCTCACAGAGGAGTCCATGCGCGAGGCCCGCGAGCATCTCGCCCCCGACGGGGTCGTAGCCTACAACGTCATCGGCTCCGTGTACGGCCCGCACAGCAAGCCCCTCCGCAGCCTGCACCGCACCGCCTCGAACGTCTGGCGCCGAGTCTGGACCTTCCCCGTCGGCATCGCCGAGGACCTCAGCGACGCGGCGCGAAACATCATCCTGCTTGCCTCCGACAGTGAGCTGACCGAGGACGAGCTGCTCGAGCGCATCGCGACCCGGGTCGACGGGCTGGTGACGGTACCGGGCTTCGAGCGCTTCTCCGAGGACCTCTACCAGGGGAAGGTCCGCACAGGCGACGTCGCGATCATCACGGACCCTCCCCGCGATCGCAGGCGAAGCAGGCGCCGGAGCTGATGCGGGCTGAGCGACCTGTTGCGGCCGCGCCGCCTCGAAGGCGAGGGCTCGGCCCGGGACGGGCCCGAGTACAGGGTAGACTCGACACAGAGCCGTTCTCCGAGGAGGGTCATGACTCGAGTCGATCTGGCGTTGCACGTCCTCGACTCTCTCCCCATGCCGGTGGCGTACTTCGACCGGGAGGGCGTGTGCCGCCTGTGCAACCCCTCGGCTGCGGGGCTCTTCCGGCGAAGCCGGGAGGCGGTCCTCGGCCTGCACCTGGAGGTCCTGGCCGAAGACAATCCCCAGTTGCTGTCCCTGGCTCGCTGGGTCCTCGGGGGGCAGGGGCGGGCGACGCGGATGCTCCGGTTCCCCTTGGACGGCGGCACCGTCGCCGTGCTCCTCTCGGCCATCCCCCACGCCGAGGAGGGGGAGTTGGTCGGGGTGCTCCTGACCGGCGTCGACGCTACCCAAGCCACCGAGGCGTTACGCGAGGCGAGACGGGAGATCGCGGACCACAAGCGAGGGCTCGCCGAGGCCCTGTGGGCGCTCGACATCATCGAGGAGCCCATGCTCGCGCTGCCGGCCGAGCTTCGGGGGATCGAGTTCGCCGCGGTCTACCGGTCTGCCTCGCGGGTCTCGCGCGTGGGCGGCGACTTCTACGACATCATCGAACTGGCGCCGTACTCGTATGCCGTGCTGATCGGCGACGTGTCGGGAAAGGGAACGGAGGCGGCGCCGGTGACGTCGACGATGAAGCAGGGAGTGCGGGCCTTCGCCTCCGAGGGCTATCCTCCATCGGCCGTGTTCCTGAAGTTGAACCGAGGACTGGTGAAGTCCCTGCCGACCGAGATCTTCGTGACCGCGACGCTCCTGCTGTTCGATGCGAGATCGGGAGAGATCGTCTGGGCGAACGCCGGGCATCCGCCGGGGATCGCCGTGGTGGCGGATGGGACGACGCTCCTGGAGCCGACCGGTCCGGTCCTGGGCGTGCTGGAGAACGCGTCGTACACGGACGGGCGCATGGAGCTGCCCTTCGGGGGCTACCTCCTCCTGTACACCGACGGCGTCGTCGAGGCCCGAAGGGACGGCGCGTTCTTCGGCGAGAAGCGGCTGTTGCAGGTCGTCTCGAGCCTCGCCCGGAGCACGACTCAGCAGGTCGTGGACGCCGTGTACGCCGAGGTGTCCGTCTTCACGGCCAGCCGGTTCGACGACGACATCGCGATGCTCGCGTTGGCGCGAAGCCGGGACGGCGGCGAGTGACGGCCGCGAACGAGAAGAGGCGGCCCCGAAGGACCGCCCCTCTCCCTTTGCGAACAGCGAGACCGGCTAGGCCTTGCGGATGTTGCTCGCCTGCAGCTTGCCGTTCTGACCGGTGGTCACTTCGAACACGACGGCCTGGCCCTCGTCGAGGGTCTTGAAGCCCTCGCCCTGGATCTCGCTGAAGTGAGCGAAGACGTCGTCCCCGTCCTCACGCGAGATGAAGCCGTAGCCCTTGTCCGGGTTGAACCACTTGACGGTACCTTCAGCCATGGAACCCATCCAATCCTTCGCCCCACTCCGGAGGCGAACAAGAGAGCGACGCGACTCCCGCCTGAGAGCGGATGCCACGCCGCAGACATTCGGGCCACCTTTGGCCCGCGGGCGTAGTATGCACCTGTTCGGCGCCATGTCCTAATCTCCCTGGTCAGGAAGCCGGCTTTCTGGAGTCCCGGTGCGCGCGGGGGGTCGCCCCCCGGGAACCCTCGATCCGCCGGGTCACGGCGGTCACCCCTAGCCTGTCAAGGACGGCGGCCGCCTCCTCGAGGTCGCACGGCCGCGGCTGGTACGTCACGCGTCGGTTGTCCACCTCGAGGCACTCGACCGTGATCCCGGTCAGGCCCGACGCCGTGTACTCGGTGGTCAGCACGAGGCCGTAGGGAGGGTCGGACGGCGAGAACCTCCCGGGAGCGCCGAACACGAAGTTGCCGAGGGAGTAGAAGACCGGCGTCGAGCCGAGGACCTCGGCCGGCTGCGGCACGTGAGGACCGTGGCCGACGACGAGATCGTATCCCGCCTCGGCGAAGGCCGCCGCCTGCAGACGCTGCTCTTCGATGACCCCCTGATAGTTCGCCCCCCAGT
>JACUUM010000050.1 GCA_014859305.1 Coriobacteriia bacterium | reverse complement strand
GCCGCGGGAGGCGCGGGAGGCGCCGGCGGCTCGTAGGGGCCGGGCGCCGGAGACGGCGCCGCGGTTCCCGCCGCCCCTGGCGCGCCGGTGCCCGGCATGCCGTACGCCGTGCTCGCCCACTGGCCGAGGACGTGCCCCGATATCGCGGCTCCGAGGAAGTAGACGAAGCCGGTGCCGAACAGCCCTGCGAGGTTCCCGATGAACGGGACGAGCTCGCCGAGTATGGCGTTCACCATGCCGCCGACCGCGCCGGCCGCGAACCATATCAGCAGCGTCATGAGCCACGCCTGCAGGTAGCCGCCGGACCTCACCCGCTGCAGGATCTCGCCGACGGCGAACAGCGAGCCGAAGCTCTCGCGCAGCGCGTAGTTGACGACGGCGGCGTACACGAGGATCGAGACGGCGACGGCCCAGACGAACCCGAGCAGCGAGAACAGGCAGATACCGCCGACACCGGCGAACGTGGCGGCGTCTTCGGGAGCTCCGCTCACGGCGGCGACGATGAGTGGGATGAACCCCAACCCGAACAGGATCAGCGCCGGCAAGAGGTAGATGGCCATCGCGATGCTCAGCAGGAAGCCACGGACCCAGTAGCGGCCGAAGCCGTTCCACTCCGGCAGGGGTGATTCCCTGCCTCCGGCTACCGCCGTGATGTAGTCGAGCCAGTACCCGTACAGCGCCGGTCCGGTGACGATCAGCAGCGCCCACAGCCCTCCGAGAGACGCCTTCTTGACCCAGTCCTTGTCCTGGAACGGAGCAGTCAACGCACGGTTCACGTCCATGACGACCCTCCCGTCGTCGGGTGCGTGCGTGTCCACCGACGCGCCGTCGGCGGCCGGTACAATACAACCACAGCGATAGGCGGTTGTGAACGTGCTGCCGGCGAGTGAGCGGAAGGCGGGTGAGCGTCATCGCCGAGGAACCCTCGGTGCGAGGCGTCCGCGGGGCGCAGCCGGTGTCGCTCGTGCGAGAGACCGCCGGCGGCCTCGCCTTCCTCCACGACCCGGCCCTGCGGGAGGCCGGCGTGCTGGTCGCGTTCTCCGAGAGGACCGGAGGCGTGAGCACGCCGCCTTATGACTCTTTGAACCTCGCTGCCCACACGGGGGACGACCCCGAGGAGGTGGACGAGAACCGCCGCCTCCTCCTGATCGCGCTGGGGCTGGGAGGGGCGACCGGTCTGCTGTCCACCGCCGAGCAGGTACACGGCGAACTCGTCGTCGAGGTGACGCCGGCTCTCGCCGGCTCCGGCGCCCGTGCCGCCGCCGGCCGTCCGCCCGTGCCGGGGGCCGACGCCCTGCTGACGCTCGAGCACGGCGTCCCGCTGATGCTGCACTACGCCGACTGCGTACCCGTCGTGCTGGTCGCGCTCTCGCCCGTGCGCGCGGTCGCGGTCGCGCACGCGGGATGGCGAGGGGCGCTCGCGGGCCTGCCCGGCGCCGCGGCCCGGGCGCTCGCGCAGCGGGCCGGGACGGCGCCGGGGGAGCTGCGGGCCTACGTCGGACCCCGCATCGGGGTCGAGGACTACGAGGTCTCGTCGGGGCTCGCCGGCGCCTTCGGCGAACGGTTCGGGCCCTCGGTGGTCCGGGGGCGACGCGTCGACCTGGGCGAGGCGGCGCTCGCCTCCCTCGCCGAGGCCGGTGTGGACGTCGCCGCGGCCGCCGTCGTCCCCGGCTCCACCGCCTCGGAGACGGACCGCTTCTTCTCGTATCGTGCAGACGGAGTCACCGGCAGGCATGCCGCCGTCGCGGCGCTGCGCGGCGGGCTATAATCGTACCGAAGACCCCGGATCGAGGAGCTGCCGAGATGCGCGAGAGCTTCCGCCAGGAACTGAAGCAGCTGAAGGCCGACGTGCTGGGCATCGGGCGCTCGGTGTGCGAGGCGACGCGCCACAGCGTCAAAGCGCTCGTGGAGGCCGACCTCGACCTCGCCGAGAGGGTGATAGCGGGCGACGACGAGCTCGACCGTCGCTGCCTGGACATCGAGGAGCGCGCGCTCGAGACTATCGCCACCCAGTCACCGGTCGCGCGCGACCTGCGGCTCCTGTACTCGCTGTCCTACATCGCCTTGCACTTGGAGCGGATGGGCGACCTGGCCGTCAACATCGCCAAGGCGGCGCGGCGCACCGCGGACCGCCACGGCCCGCAGACGCTGTACGACCTGATCCAGGCACAAGGCACCCTCGTGGTCCGCGTCGTCGACGCGATGCTCGAGGCGCTCGAGAAGAACGACGTCGAGCTGGCTCGCAAACTCGGCGAGCTCGACGAGCCGATCGACCACCTCTTCAAGCAGTTCTTCCGGGAGCTCGCACGGCTGCGGGAGGAGGAGGACATCGAGTGGGCGTCCTCCATGGTGCTGGCCTCCCGGTTCCTGGAGCGCATAGCCGACAACGCCGTCGACATCGGCGAGCGCGTGGTGTTCCTGATCACCGGGGACTTCGAGGCGATGGCCGACCCTGCGGAAGAGGGCTAGACGGTTGAACCCGGTCGCCTCACGCTACGAGGCGGTGCTCAGGCGGATATCCGACGCCGCTGACGTCGCGGACCGGGATCCCTCCGAGGTCACCGTCGTGGCCGTCACGAAGACGGTGGGCGTCGCCGAGATCCGTGACGCCCGGGCCGCGGGCATCCGCGACTTCGGCGAGAACAGGGTGCAGGAGTTCCTCGGCAAGTACGGGCTGTTCCCTGACGTCAGGTGGCACTTCGTCGGCACTCTCCAGACGAACAAGGTGAAGGACGTCGTGGGACGGGCGCACCTCATCCACTCGGTGGACTCCGAGCGCCTGTTGGAGGCGGTCGAACGCCGGGCCGCCGAAGCGGGCGTCGTCCAGCCGGTGCTGCTGCAGGTGAACGTGTCCGGCGAGGAGAGCAAGCACGGCATCGCGCCGCGGGACGCCGAGGAGGTGCTGCGCGCGTCCGCGGGCATGGAGGCGGTCGATGTCCGCGGGCTGATGACGATGGCCCCCTTCGAGCCGCGCGCCGAGGAGGTGCGCCCGGTCTTCCGCGAGTGCGCGTCGCTCTTTGCCTCTTTGAACGCTATGCGGTTGAATGGAGTGCGGCTGACCGAGCTGTCGATGGGGATGACGAACGACTTCACGGTCGCGGTCGAGGAGGGCGCCACCATGGTGCGCGTCGGGCGCGCGATCTTCGGCGGCCGTTGACGCGGGGCCGGCGAGCCTGCGGCCCGCCCCTACCCGTGAGGGGGCGCGGGAAGGCGATCGAGACGAGGAGACTGCGTTGAGCCTGTGGAATCGCCTGAAGGTGCGGCTGGGCCTCGAGGACGAGTACGAGGACTACGACGACGAGTACTACGCCGAGGACGAAGAGGACGCCCCCGTCTACCGCAGCCCCTACGACCCGGGCGAACGCTCCGTGAGGCGGGTCGAGCGCAGCCCCGACCTGGACCGGGCGAGAGGCGTCTCCTACCTTCGCGGCGTTCCCGGTGGCGGCCGCGACCGCGAGGAGGGCGTCCCGCGGGAGGGGAGATCCCCCGCTCAGGTGAGGATGCATATCGTCGAGCCCCGCTCGTTCGGGGAGGCCCAGACGATCGCCGACAGGTTCAAGCAGGGCACGCCGGTGATCATGAACATGTCCGGCACCCCCGCCGACCTCTCCAAGCGGCTGCTCGACTTCGCCTCCGGGCTCACGTACGGCCTCGACGGCGGCCTGCAGAAGGTCTCCGAGAAGGTCTTCATGCTGACGCCGGCGAACGTCGACGTCTCTGCCGAGGACCGCCGCCGGCTCAAGGACAAGGGACTGTTCTCCATCGACTGACGCGACCGGGAGGGACGCCTGGATGGCTTCGATCGCTATCGTCGGCGGAGGGCGGATGGGAGAGGCCCTCCTGGCCGGTCTGCTCGCCTCCGGGCGCGCTCAGCCTGCCGACATCGCCGTGGCGGAACCGTCCCCGACGCGCCGCGACGAGATCGCGGAGCGATACGGGATCCGCTGCGCGGAGAGGGGCGCGGACGTGGCCGGCGACACCGAGGTCGTGGTGCTCGCCGTCAAGCCGCGGATCGTGGAAGCGGTGGCGAGGGAGATCGGCCCGGCCCTGTCCGCCGGTACGATCGTCGTCTCGATCGCGGCCGGCGTGAGCACCGCCGCGATCGAGGCCGTCCTGCCCGACACCGCCCACGTGGTGCGCGTGATGCCGAACACGCCGGCGATGGTCGGAGCGGGCATGAGCGTCGTCAGCGGCGGCTCTCGCGCGCCCGACGCGGACGTGGAGCGCGTGCGCGCGCTGCTCGAAGCCGTGGGCGAGGCCGTCGTGATCCCCGAGTCGCAGCAGGACGCCGCGACGGCGGTCTCGGGCAGCGGACCGGCGTACGTGGCGGTCTTCGTGGAGGCGCTCGCGCGTGCGGGGGTGAGCCAGGGGATGCCCTACGAGACGGCTCTGAAGCTCGCGACGCAGACGACCGCAGGCACCGCGGCCCTACTGGCCGAGACGGGGCGCCACCCCGAGGAACTCGCCGACGCCGTGGCGAGTCCCGGCGGCACGACGGCGGCCGCTCTGGAGGCGCTGGAGGACCGGCGGTTCCGGGCCGCGGTGGCCGCGGCGGTCGCCGCGGCGACGGAGCGGTCCAAGGGACTGGGAGGCTGAGGTGCGCATAAGCGTTCTCGTCGCGGGGCTCATCGACTTCTACGGGTGGCTCATCTTCGCCTACGTGATACTCTCCTGGTTCAGACCGAGCGGGACGCTGTACGAGGTCTACCGTGCGCTGGGTACCGTCGTGGAGCCCTACGTCGGCGTCTTCCGGCGCTTCATCCCCACGGCGGCGGTCGGCGGCGCGGGCATCGACTTCTCGCCGCTGGTCGCGTACCTGGTGCTGCGGATAGTGATCCGAACCGTCGTCGTCGGAGCCCTGCGGACCGCGGGATTGTAGGTGGTGGACGGCTCCGGCCGTCCCTGCCGAGGTAAGGGAAACGCCTCAGGAAGGACCGAGGACCATGAAGCTCACGCCGCTCGACATCCACCACAAGGAGTTCCGCCATGCGCTGCGGGGCTACAACGAGGAGGAGGTCGACAAGTTCCTGGACGACGTGGCCGACGAGGTCGAGCGGCTCTTCAAGGAGAACATCGACCTCTCGGAGAAGCTCGAGGCAGCCTCGGAGAAGGTCCGCTCCTACCAGGAGATGGAGCGCACGCTGCACAACACCATGGTCGCCGCGCAGCGCTCCGCCGAGGAGATCGTCGAGAAGGCTCGAGCCGAGGCTGAGACGATCCTCCGTGACTCTGAGGTCAAGGCCAAGGAAGTCATCCACAACGCACTCACCCAGAAGCAGCGCGTCGCCGGCGAGCTCGTCCGCATAAAGCAGGCGGAAGAGGAGTTCCGCGCGAGGTTCAAGGCGATGCTCGAGCAGCACATCCGCGCCGCCGAGGAGATAGCGCTGCCCGAGGACGTGCGCGTGCTGGTGGGCGAGACCGAAGAGGGCACCGTCTCCGACGTCGCGGTCGCCTCGGTCGCCGAGTCCCACCCGATAGCGGAGCCGGCCATACAGGACCAGGCGCCGGCTCCCGCCGAAGGGGCCCTGAGGCCGTATCAGGGCGAGGCGCTGCCCGTGCCCACGGAGACCGCCCCGTTCGAGCCCGTGAGCGCCGAGCCGGCACCGGTGGTCGAGCCCGCCCCCGCGGCGGAGCCGCCCTCCTCGGGGTTCGTGCAGAGCATGACGTTCGGCGAGGTCGAGGGGCCCGATCTGGCCGCGGAGGAGCCGGTGTACACCGAGCCCGCGGAGTTCCCCGCGCCTCCCGAGGCGGTCGGCGAGCGCGAGGACGACGTCGACATCGAGCAGATCGACTAGGATCGCGTCCCGGTCCCCCGGGGCCGGCCGCCGCCGATGAGCGCGCGCATACCGGTGCACGTGACCCCCCGCTCCGGCCGCGACGAGGTCACCGGCTGGCGCGGCTCCGAGCTCGCCGTCCGCGTGACGGCGCCGCCGGAGGCCGGCAAGGCCAACGCCGCCGTCTGCAAGGTCGTCGCAGTCGCCCTCGGCGTCCCCGGGACGGCCGTTCACGTCGTGCGAGGGGCCGGTTCGCGGCACAAGACGCTCGCCGCCGAGGGTGTGGACCCCGAGGACGTGCGCGCCGCGTTCGGAGAGCCGGACGCGGGGCTGTTCTGAATGGCCGACACCCGCGTGCCGCTCGAGATCCGGGAACGTCCGGGGGGTGTCGCGGTCAACCTGCTCTTCGCCATGGCGCACATACCGGCCGTCGCCGGCGTGTGGCTCGCCGTGTACAACCTGCGCGGCACGGAGGGCGTCGAGGTCGATGCGACGCGGATCGTCGTGAGGCGGAGCGGCGGGGGGATCACCGTCCCGCTGAAGCTGCTGCACCGCGGCTCGGAGAAGGTGGTCGTGCTCGACACGTCGTCGGCGCCGGGCAAGGTGCACCCGCGGCTGGAGGTGCGCTCGGAGCGCACCGCGATCAGGTTCGGGGCGGGCCTCAGCGACGTGCAGGCGCGCGTCGTGTGCACGGCGCTGGCCGAGGCGCTCGAGCGCGCAGACCCGCACGGCGACTGACGGCGGCACCGCGACCGGGCGGGCGCCCCGGGCGCCGGTCAGCCCGGCAGCAGCACGGCCGAGGCGATCCAGAAGTAGATCAGCAGTCCCGCAGCGTCCGCGATCGTCGTGATGAGCGGGCTGGAGGCCACGGTCGGGTCGAGCCTCAGGCGCACGAGGACGAACGGCAGCAGCATGCCGACGATGTTCGCGATCAGCACTATCGACATCATCGAGGCGCCCACGACCAGCCCCACGAGGGGCTCGGCCCGCCATGCGCCCAGCGCGTAGGAGCCGGCGGCCAGCGTGCCTCCCAGCAACGCGCCCACCGCGAGCTCTTTCAGCATCGTGCGGAACCAGTCGCCGAGGGCCACGTCGTCGGTGACGAGCGCGCGCACCATCAGCATCGCGGACTGCGAGCCCGTGTTGCCGCCGGTGTCGATGAGCAGCGGGATGAAGAACGCCAGCGCCACGACGCGCGCCAGCGTCTCCTCGAACGCGGCGATGATGCCCGAGGAGACCAGGCTCACCCCGAGCAGGATCGCCAGCCAGCCCACGCGCTTGCGGTACAGCTCCCCGACGCCGGTGTGCCGGTAGCTCGCGCGCAGCGGGGAGACCGAAGCGGTCCTGTGGATGTCCTCGGTGGCCTCGGCCTGGGCGACGTCGAGCACGTCGTCGATGGTCACGATGCCGATGAGCACGCCGGTCGAGTCGATGACCGGGGCGACGGTGAGGTCGTAGCGCGCCATGACCCGGACCGCCTCCTCGCGGTCGTCGAAGGCGGGGAGCGCCGCGGGCTCGCTCATCACGGTCGAGACCGGCTGGGCGGGGTCCGCGAGGATCAGGTGACGCAGCGACACCTCGCCGAGCAGGCGCCAGGCCGCGTCGGTCACGTACACCACGTCGATCGTCTCGCTGTCTTGCCCGCGCTCCCGGACGTGCGCGAGGGCCCGGGCCACCGGCCATTCAGGCCGTACCGCGACGTAGTCGGGCGTGGCCAGCCGCCCCACGCTCTCCTCGGGATAGCCGAGGAACCGCCGCGTCTCGGCCACATCGGACGGCGGCAGCAGGTTGAGCAGCTTCTGCATCGCCCGCCCGGGGAGCTCCTCGAAGAGCTCGGTGCGGTCGTCCGGCGCCACGTCGGCGAGCAGGCGTCGGGCCCTGGCCTCGGTGAGTGTGGCCAGGATCGCGTTCTCGTCGGCGGGGGCGAGGTAGGTGAAGACCTCGACCGCCCTGTCGTGCGGCAGCAGCCGGAAGAGCAGGAAGCGGTCGGGCGCGGGCACCTCGAGCAGCACGTCGGCGACCTCGGGCACGTCCAGCGTCTCGAGCAGGCGGCGCAGCGCCCACCAGTCCCGCGCCTCGACGAGCCGCCGCGCCTGTTCGGCCGGCCGGGCGCCGCCGGGGAGCGCTGCCGCGCTCATGCCGCCTCGTCCGCGCCGTTGCGGCCCCTGCCTGGCTTCAGACTCGGCACGAGGACCTTGAGCGCCTCGTCCAGCACCATCACCGAGGAGCCCACCGCGAGCGCTCGCAGCCATTCGGCGGGCGAGAGCGCGACGGTCCTGAACGCCTCCTGCGCGGCGGGCACGTGCACGACCGCCACCTGCAGCGCCGCCGCCACGCCGATGCCGGCCAGCAGCCACCGGTTGGTGAACAGGCCGATCTCCCACAGGTTGTGCTCCTGCGATCGCGTTGAGAGCGCCCGGAACCACTCGAAGGCCACCAGCGTGGTGAACGCGACGGTACGGGCGTGCTCGTAGGGGAGGTGCTGCAGCGAGTAGGCGAAGTGCCCGAGCGTGCCGACCGCGATGACGGGCGCGAGCAGGACGATGCGGCGCAGCGTGCGTCCATCGAGAACGCCCTCCGCCGGCGAGCGCGGCGGGCGGCGCATCACGTCGCCGTGCTTGGGCTCGAGTCCCAGCGGGATGGTCGAGACGCCGTCGGTCACCAGGTTGACCCAAAGGATCATCACCGCCGTCAGCGGCAGCGGCAGCCCGACCACGAGCGCGGCGGTGAGCGTCAGGACCTCGCCGAGGTTAGTCGTGAGCAGGAAGAACACGACGCGCCGCAGGTTCGCGAAGATGACGCGCCCTTCCTCCATCGCCGCCACGATCGTGGCGAAGTCGTCGTCGGCCAGCACCATGTCGGAGGCCTCCTTGGCGACCTCGGTGCCGGTCCGGCCCATCGCCACCCCGATGTCGGCGGCGTGCAGGGCCGGCGCGTCGTTCACGCCGTCGCCCGTCATGGCCACGATCTCGCCGTTCGCCTTCAGCGCGCGCACCACGCGCAGCTTGTGGTGCGGCGAGACACGGGCGTAGACGGCCACCTCGGGCGCCCGCCTCGCGAGCTCGTCGTCCTCCATGGCGTCGAGCTCCTCGCCCGAGAGCGTCGCCGCGCCGTCCGCCGGTCCGATGCCTGCGCGTTGCGCGATCGCGGCGGCGGTGGAGGCGTGGTCGCCGGTGATCATCACGACGCGCACGCCGGCCGCGTGCGCCTCGGCGATGGCACGCACCGCCTCCGGCCTCGGCGGGTCCAGCAGCCCGAACATGCCGACGAGCGTCAGCCCCGTCACCTCGCCCTCGTCGAGCTCCCCGACGGGGCGCGGGTCGCGCGCGTACGCGGCGGCCAGGACGCGCAGGGCGCTGGCGGCGAGCGCCTCGTTCGCGCGGAGTACCTCGTCTCGCAGCTCGTCGGAGAGGTCGACCTCGGCGCCGTCGCGTACGATCCTCTCGCATCGCCTCAGCAGCGTGTCGGGGGCGCCCTTCACGTACAGGACGGCCTCCGCCTCCGCCGTGAGGGGCGACGTAGAGCCCCCGTCGGCTCCCGCCTCGCCGTCGGCTCCGCGGATCCCGTTCAGGGTCGCCATGAACTTGCGCTCCGAGGAGAAGGGCACCTCGGCCGTGCGCGGCCGGGCGCGCTGCAGGGCGGGGACGTCGAGCCCGGCCTTCGCCGCGACGACGAGAAGCGCGCCCTCCATCGGGTCGCCCTCGACCCGCCACCCGGCGTCCGCGCGCTCGTGCACGGCGTCGTTGCACACGACCCCGATCTCCAGCAGCATCGCGAGGGCGGGGTCCTCGGCGGGAGGGGGCCCGGCGCCGCGGGCCGTCACCTCGCCCGCAGGGTCGTAGCCCTCCCCGGTCGCGTCGAACGGCCGCCCTCCCGCCCACATGCGGCGCACGGTCATCTCGTTCTTGGTGATCGTCCCGGTCTTGTCGGAGCACACCACCGTGGTCGAGCCCAGCGTCTCGACCGCGGGCAGGCGGCGCACGATGGCGTTGCGGTCCGCCATCGAGCGGACGCCGACCGCCAGGACCACGCTGATCACGGCCGGGAGGCCCTCCGGGATCGCCGAGACGGCCGCCGCGACAGCGAAGAGCAGCATCTCGACGACCTCGAAGCCGCGCAGCAGCCCCAGCCCGAAGATGAACACCGCGACGCCGATCGCGGCGGCGCCGATCGCCGTGCCGAGTCTGCCGAGGCGCTTCTGCAGGGGCGTCTGCTCGCGTCCTCCGGCCTGCACCCCGGCGGCGATGTCGCCCATGACGGTGTCCATGCCGGTCCCCACCACGACGGCCCGTCCTCGGCCGCCTATCACCGGCGAGGACATCCAGACCATGCACGTCCTGTCGGCCATCGACGTCTCGGGGGGCACCGGGTCGACCCGTTTGCGCACGGGGTCTGACTCGCCGGTGAGGGCGGACTCGTCGATCCGAAGTTCGGCGGCGTGGGTCAGGCGCCCGTCGGCCGCAACCCTGTCGCCGGTCTCGAGCATCAGCACGTCTCCCGGCACGACCAGCTCGGCGTCGATGACGCGGACCTGCTCGTCGCGCAGTACGCGCGCCTTGGGCGAGGACATGGCGCGCAGCGCCTCGAGCGCCTTCTCCGCCCGCCACTCCTGCGCCACGCCGATCACCGTGTTGAGCAGCACGACGGCGCCGATGACGGCCGCGTCCACCCGGTGTCCGGCGAGCACGGATACGACCGCGGCGGCGGCGAGCATGTAGATGAGCGGGCTGGCGACCTGCTTGAGGGCTAGCGTGCCCAGCCCCGGCGCCTCCTCGGCCTGCAGCAGGTTCTCGCCGTGCTCCTCGAGCAGTCGCGCCGCGGCGTCGTCGTCCAGCCCCCGCTGCGAGGAGCCCAGCGCGCGGAGGACCTCCTCGGCGGGGAGGGCGTGCCACTGTCGCCGCTGGCGCTGCTCCATGCGCGTCCCTTCGACGGCGTCGGGACGGGGGTCCGGAACGCCTCCTCCATCAGGTATACCCGACGCTCCGCCCCCGTCCCCGCGCCGCTTCGCGTTGACGCCCCTTCCTACCTGCGCTAACATCACGCGCAACGCCGCCGGGGAAGCTCGTCGGCGATCAGAGCGAGGACGAGGCGACGACGGGGACGAGTAGGGGAGCGCCCTTCCGCCCGAGCGAGCGGGGACAGTGCGAGCCCGCCGGGAGGACTCCGCCGAAGATCACCCCACCAGCCCCGGACCGAAAGCGGTCGCGGCCCGCCGGCGAGAGGCGCCGGGAGGGGCCGAGGGCGAGTAGGCTCCGGCGGGGCGCTCCCGTTACAGGGCGGACCGAGTGGCGCGCGACCGTGGAATGTACGCGCAAGCTGGGTGGTACCGCGGAGTGCACGTGTCAAGGCGCGCTTCGTCCCGGCAGCTAGGGGGACGAGCGCGTCTTTCGTTTCGGCCGACGAGGCGGAGGCAGAAGGTGTCGAACGACTACAAGGCCACGATGAACCTGCCGAGGACCGACTTCCCCATGAGGGCGAACCTCGCGCAGCGGGAGCCGGAGCGGCTGGCGTTCTGGGACGGGATCGACGTCTACCGCCGGTCGTTGGAGGTCAACGTCGGCGGCGAGCCCTACGTGCTGCACGACGGCCCTCCATACGCCAACGGCGACATCCATATGGGCACCGCGTACAACAAGGTGATGAAGGACCTGGTCGTCAAGTACAAGACGATGAGGGGATACCTCGCGCCCTACGTGCCGGGGTGGGACTGCCACGGGCAGCCCATCGAGCACCAGGTCGAGAAGCAGCTCGGTCCCGAGGGGATGGCGCGGACCGGCAAGGCGGAGCTCCGCAGGCTGTGCCGCGAGTACGCGCTGAAGTTCGTGCAGCGCCAGGGCGACCAGTTCAAGCGGCTGGGCGTCAGGGGCGACTTCAAGGATCCCTACCTGACCCTCCACCCGAGCTACGAGGCCGGCAACGTCCGCGTCTTCGCCGAGCTCTACCGCCGGGGCATGGTCTACAAGGGGAGCAAGCCCATCCACTGGTGCTACAGGTGCGTCACCGCGCTCGCCGAAGCGGAGATCGAGTACGGTGACGAGACGAGCCACTCCATCTACGTCAAGTTCTGGTTCACGGACAAGCCTGAGCCTTGGGGACAGGTCGAGGGTGATGTGGGCGTCCTGATCTGGACGACGACGCCCTGGACGCTGCCCGCCAACGTCGCGGTCACGCTCGCTCAGGACGCGATGTACGTCGGCGTGAAGGTCGGTGACGAGACCCTCGTCGTTGCGGAGGAGCTCGTCGAGCGGATCGCCGAGATCGCCGGCTGGGACGAGTACGGAGTCGTCGGCCGCGTGCGCGGCAGCGAGCTCGCCGGAGCGAGGTACCGCCATCCGATCCACCCAGATGTCCAGGGCGTGATCGTCACCGGCGAGCACGTGGACCTCTCGACCGGCACCGGGGCCGTGCACACCGCTCCCGGCCACGGCGAGGAGGACTACCTCGTCGGGCTCAAGTTCGACCTCCCGGCGCCGATGCCGGTGAACGACCTCGGCGTGTTCGGTGCGGGCGCGGGCCCCTTCGAGGGCATGCACGTCGACGAGGCCAATCCGCGCATCGTCGAGTTCCTGCGGGAGCGGGGCGACCTCCTGTGGTCCGGCACGACCGTGCACAGCTACCCGCACTGCTGGCGCTGCAAGCAGCCCGTCATCTTCCGGGCGACGGAGCAGTGGTTCGTCTCGATGGAACGCGGCGAGCCGGGGTACCGACCGCTGCGCGAGGCGGCGATGGACGCGATCGGGACGGTCCGGTGGATCCCGGACTGGTCCATCAACCGCATCTCGGCGATGGTCGCCGACCGCCCCGACTGGTGCATCAGCCGCCAGCGCGCCTGGGGCGTCCCGATCCCGGTCTTCACCTGCGTCGGATGCGGGGAGACGGTCGCGACCGAGGAGTCCTTCGCCGCCGTGGAGCGCCTGTTCGCCACCGAGGGCGCGGACGCGTGGTTCACGCGCGAGCCGCGCGAGTACCTGCCCGACACCGTGCGCTGCGAGCGCTGCGGCGGCAGCGCGCTCATCCCCGAGGACGACATCGTGGACGTGTGGTTCGAGTCCGGCGTCTCGCACACCAGCGTGCTGGACGCGCGCGAGGAGCTGCACCGGCCCGCCGAGCTCTACCTGGAGGGATCGGACCAGCACCGAGGCTGGTTCCAGTCCGCCCTGCTCACGAGCGTCGGGGCCTACGACGCGGCTCCCTACCAGGGCGTCCTGACCCACGGGTTCATCGTCGACGGCGAGGGCCGGAAGATGTCCAAGTCCCTCGGCAACGTCGTGGACCCGCTCGACGTCGTCGAGCGCTACGGAGCCGACATCGTCCGCCTGTGGGCCGCCGCTTCCGACTACAGCCAGGACGTCTCGGTCTCCGACGACATCCTCGCGCGCAGCGCGGACGCCTACCGCCGCATCCGCAACACGTTCCGCTTCCTGCTCTCGAACCTCTACGACCACGCCCCGGGGCGCGCCGTGCCCTGGGAGGAGATGCCGGAGGTCGACCGCTGGGCGCTGACCGCGCTCGCCGACCTGGTCGAGCGTGTCACGCGCCACTACGACGAGTGGCGCTTCCACATGGTCCACCACGCGATCCACGGCTACGCGACCGAGACGAGCGCCTTCTACCTCGACGTGCTCAAGGACCGTCTCTACTCGGACGCGCCGGACTCGCTCTCGCGCCGCAGCGCGCAGACGGTGCTGGCCGAGATGCTGGCCGCTCTGGTGCGCCTCGTCGCCCCCATTCTCACCTTCACCTCCGAGGAGGTCTGGTCCTTCATGCTTGAGGACCTCCGTGCTGGTGTGGAGTCCGTCCAGCTCGCCGGCTGGCCGGCCGTCACGGCGCCGGCGGAGCACGCCGAGGACGCCGAGCGGCTCCGCGAGGCGTTCGGGGCGGTGCTGCGCGTGCGCGACGAGGTCACGAGAGCGCTCGAGGACGCCCGCAACGCGGGGCGCATCGGCAAGAGCCAGGAGGCGCGCGCGGTCGTGACATCCCCCGCGGACACGCTCGGGGTCCTGCGCGATCGGGGCGAGCGGACGCTCGCCGACCTGTTCATCGTGAGCGCGGTGGAGCTGCGCGAAGGCGACTCTGTGGCGGTCGAGGTGCTGCCCGCCGAGGGCGAGAAGTGCCCGAGGTGCTGGAACGTGCGCACCGACATCGGCTCCGTGCCCGAGCACACGGAGGTGTGCGGTCGCTGCGGGCGGGTGCTCGAGGAGATCGCGACGACCCGGTCGTGACGCCGACGCGAGCTTGCGGATCGCCCCGTGCTCGCGTTAGCAGCGTTTGAAACCGTTTCAGACGGAAGTGAGGCGATCGTGCCGAGGACGGCAGTGACGATGGGCTTCTCGGTCCCAGCGGAGCTCGCGGCCAGGGTGGAACGTATCGCGCGGGAGGAGGGCCGGTCGAAGAGCGAGCTCTTCCGAGCGATGGTCCGCCTGTACGAATCGCAGCGCGGGATCGCCGCGTTCGAGGAGGTCGCTGAGTACGGACGCGGCAGGGCGCGCGAGCGGGGCGTGCGTAGCGAGGCCGACGTCGACCGGCTGATCCATGAGGCGCGTGGGAATGCGCCTCGTCCTTGATACGAACGTCCTCGTCTCGGCGTACGGCTTCGGCGGGAAGCCGGGCGTGCTGTTCCGGCGCATCCTCGAGGGTGACGCCTCACTCCTGACATCGCGGGCGCTGCTGGCCGGACTCGACGACAAGCTGTACGAGGTCCTCGGGTTCGACGACGAGCATGTGGAGGCCGTGATCCGGCAGCTGGCGCGCGTTGGGGAGGTCGTGGAGTGCGAGCGCCGGCTGCGCGTGATCCCCGACGATGCGGACAACCGCGTTCTCGAGTGCGATATCAGGCCAAGCGGAGGCGATCGTCTCC
>JACUUM010000049.1 GCA_014859305.1 Coriobacteriia bacterium | reverse complement strand
CTAGCGACAAGGGAGCGGACTGAGATGGACAAGACCAAGAGGAGCCGGGTCGAGGCTGCGGGCTGGCGCGTCGGCACCACCACCGAGTTCCTTCAGCTCACCCCTGAAGAGGCCGCGTTCGTCGAGCTCAAGCTCGCGCTCGCTCACTACCTTCGCGACCTGCGCGTGCAGCATGGCTGGACACGGGCGCAGGTCGCCCGCCGCCTCGGCTCCAGCCAGTCTCGCTAACCCGTGAGGCAGGCCCGCACGCTGGGCATTCCGTCGCCATTGGGAGGTAGCGATGGACATCCAGGGGACGATCACGATCGAGCGACCGATCGGTGAGGTCTGGGCATTCCTGCAAGATCTGAGAAACGACTTCGCGTGGCAAGCCGATCTACTCCGAGAGACCGTGCTCTACAACAGCCCAACGGGGGTGGGGACCAAGGTCCGCGAAACACGAAAGGGGTTCGGGGAGTCAACGTGGGAGGTCACCGAAGTGATCCCCATGCGAAGAGTTGCATACAAGAGCATCTCGAGCCCCATCCCGTACGAAGGCGTCTACTTGTTCGAGGAGGCAGCGGGTGCTACGAAGTTCACTCTGGGGCTCACTTCGAGCTGCGCGGTCTTCAGAAGCCTGTTGCGTTCTTCGCAAGGCCTTCCTCAGAGAAGCAGCTCGCGGAGAACCTGCAAGAACATGCTGGAGATGTAGCTGAGGGCTGAGCAGGCCCCGAGGTCGCCTGGGCCGTCATGAAAACCAGTTCGACCTAGCGCCCTACTCGCACCCGGGCCGAAAGTGGTGGGAGGGGTTCCCTCCCGGTCAAGCCGGGGGGCGCACGGGCGCCAGTCCCGATGCCGATTCAGGCAGGGACTGCTCGGCATGGTCCTCGGTCGGGAGAGAAGACACCGGCACCCCGGCCTCCATTCGCGCGAACACGTGCCGGAACCACCCGATCGCGAACACGCCGCTCACAACGTTGGCCGAGAGGGCGGCCCACCACACACCATCGAGGCCGAGCAGCGCCGATCCCGCGTACGCCAGCGGCACGTACAGGACGAGCATGCGGAGGAGCGACAGCACCATGGAGCTCATCGGCCTGTGCAGCGCGTTGAGCGAGTTGGTCACGGTGGTGAATATCCCCAGCGCTACGTAGCTCGGGAACACGATGGCCATGTAGCTCGTGACCGTACGGATGACGGTCGGATCGGAGTTGAACGCGGCAGCTACGGTTTCGCCGACAGCCATGGAGAGCAGCCACACCATCGCGCCCCACGCCGAGGCGATGGTGATGGCGACCCGTACTGCTCGGCCGATCCTGGCCTTGTCGCCGGCCCCCCAGTTCTGTCCGACGAAGGGCACGAGTGCGCTTCCCAGGGCCATGATCACCATCACGGAGAACATCTCGAGCCGGGTGGCCACGCCGAAGCCGGCGACCGCAGCGACGCCGAACGTCGCAACGATCACGGTGACGATGCCTGCGGACACCGGGATGATGAGTTGCGTGACCGCGGCGGGGACCGCGATGGAGAGTATGCGCCGCCACGATGGGAAGAGATCGAACAGCTTGAAGCGTTCGAAGGTGATCAGGCCGCGGCGGCGAAGGAGGGTGAACCCGACGACGAGCGCGATGCCCTGAGAGATCACGGTCGCGATCGCCGCTCCCTGCAGGCCGCGAGCCGGGAACGGCCCGATGCCGAAGATGAACAGCGGGTCGAGCACCGCGTTCACGGTGAGAGCCGAGATCATGATCGTCGCCGGCGTCTTGGTGTCGCCCGCGGCGCGGAAGCCGTTGTTGCCCACCATCGGGCACACGATAAGCGGCAAGCCGAGGTACCAGACGGTCATGTACGAGTGGATGTGCTCGAGTACGGCACCCTCGGCACCCAACAGAGTGAACAGTGCTGTGATAGAGGTCAGCCCCACGGAGACGATGACGAGTGCGAAGAGCAGCGCGAGGAGGATCGCGTCGGTCGTGAGGCGTCGCGACAGCCGGGCGTCGCCTTGTCCGATCGCCCTCGACACCACCGCCATGGTCCCCATCCCGATGCCCACGTTCACCGAGTTCACGGCCATGATCACCGCGAGCATGAAGCCCATGGCGCCGAGTTCCTCGGTGCCGAGCTGACCGACGTAGAACGTGTCCACGATGTTGAAGCCCACCATCGCGAACATCGCGACGAGCATGGGCGCCGCGAGCCGCACGAGGGTGCGCGCGACAGGCCCTTCCGTCAGCTGAGCTTCGGAGCGGCTCTCCGGTCGCGTCGTCAGTGTCGTTGCGCGTGGTGTCGCCTTCGGCATTCCCCGTGTTCCCCTTGTCTGTCTTGGATCGGCGCGGACGCATTGTCCACGAGTCGTTGCAGCAGCTCCTCGGCTTGTCGCGCTTCCTCGGGGGAGAGGCCGGACACGAGCCGCTCGTCCCAGACCGCAGCGACACGATCGAACTCGTGGAGGAACTCATGTGCCTTCTGCGTGAGACGGATGAGGTAGGCCCGTCCGTCTTCGGGATGAGGCGCACGAACCACGAGGCCGAGATCGACGAGCCGCTTCATCGCGTGCGCCGCCGCGCCCTTGTCGATATCCACGTAAGCGCGCAGGTCTTCTTGCCGTACCCCGGCATGGTCCCGCAAGAAGCGAAGGATCCTGAAGTGGCCGAAGCTCAAACCATAGGGCGTGAGTTGCCGCGCGAAGTACATCCGGGTGCGCCGGCTCAGCGTCGATACCAGTTGCGTGATGGGATTGCGATCTCTTGTCATTCGGTTCCTCTGGCGAGAGGCGTGAGAGGCTCCGGCACCGGAGCAGATAGTTGCATTCAGCAACTATGTCATCCTACACGCTCTCCAGGGAGCCGGCAAATCACCGCACCTAGGGAGGTGACTGGGCAGCCGCTCACCCGCTTCAACGTTCGCCCAGAGGCGGGGAAGACGTCCGGACTCACCACAGACAGACAAGACGCCCGCGAGGTTCTCGCCGGCCCGGGCTCGCTCCGCTCGTCGCCCTCAGTGGTTTCACACACTGCAGGCAACAACGCCGCGCGACCGGCTGGAGGGGTACATTCGGGAGAGCCGTGTGGGTCTTGAGGTCCGCCGCCGAATGGAGGAGAGGGATGGATCAGGACAAACGAATGATGGGCATGAGTTGGGGTCGATTCGCAGCCACGGTCGCGACATCGACCTTCATCATGTTCTTCCTGATGTACCAGCTGATCTTCTCGGTCGATCACGCCACATTCAGCCTCAACCGGCTGATCGCCGCGTTGGTGATGGGGTGCACGATGACGGCGGTGATGCTCGCATTCATGTGGTCGATGTTCGAAGGAAGAAGCACGAAGATCCTGGTTCTGGTACTGGCTGCACTGGTCGGCGTCACGCTGTTGTTCGTGAACCGGCGTCAACTCCTTGTGGGCGACGTCACGTTCATGAGAGCGATGATCCCTCACCACTCCATCGCCATCAACAACGCACGAAAGGCGAGCATCCGCGACCCACGAGTTCGCAAGCTTGCTGACGAGATAATCTCATCCCAGGTCCGCGAAATCGCCGAAATGGAACTGCTCATCGACGACATCCGGCGAAACGGCGAACGCGGTACGACCGAGCTTCCGCCTCGCTCGACCGAGCTGACCCCTGGGATGGAATCCGAGATTCGGAAGGCCGTCGAGTAGTCTCGGGGTCGATCCGCATTCGAAACGGCCGCTGGTGCCGAGGGCCGTCAGGGTCGACCGGTTCATCTGCAGCAGGCCGCAAACGTCGTAAGCGAGGACTGCTCAAGCGTCACGCTTGCGCAGGCGCTCTCGCCGCCAGCTCGTCGGCCCATGCCTCGATCGCCGGCCAGTCGCGGTTGTCCGTAGCGGGGCGGCCCTTGAGCGGGCTGGCGGGGAACCAGGTCAGCATCTTGTCGCAACCGCGCAGAGTCGCCGGGTCGTACTTGCCGATGAACTCCCGTGCGTCGATGGGCTGCAGCCACGGCGCAGCCTTGGTGAGCGCTGCTTCGAGCTGCGAGTTGCCTTCCTCGGCGAGCTCCTCGGGCTCAAGCGGGCCGAGCGCGAAGACCGCGACGGACTTCGACTGCAACGCCTGCTGGTGTTTCGCGAGGAACTCCGGTCCACCCTTCAGCAGCGAGCCGATGTAGAGTGGCGCGCCGAAGACGACCCGGTCGACGCCCTCGAGCGAGTCGACCTCTGCCGCCGGCTTCACCTCGGCGTCGAGGCCGCGTTCGCGCAGCCGCTCGCCTACCTTCTCGGCGACCTCGGTTGTGGAGCCGTACCGCGAGATGTAGGTGACCAGGACGTCTTCCGACATGTCTCCTCCTCCCTCATGCACTCTGCCGGGCATCGTACCCCTGACTCGCCAATACACTCGCGAGCAGCAGCGCCATCGCGCTGAAGAACACCGGCGGAATGACCGTCATGCCGTCCACGCGGACGAGCATCGAGGCCGCGGGGATGCCGGGGGAGAGGATCAGCCACGCCGCGAGGCATGCCGCGAACACCCAGGGCCATGCCGCGGCGAACCCACGTCCTTCGCGCGCGTGACGCTTCCACCAAGCGAGCGGAGACCGCACTCGCGTGGCCGCCAGCCCGACGATCAAGCCGAGGAGCGGCAGGCCGAACCCGGCGCCGAGCAGCAGCATCACGACCGACAGGCCGATGAGCGCCAATCCCGCGTGCCTGCGGTCGGCGAACGCGATCGCGACCGCCACAACGCGAGAGAGGCGACGATCGCGAGGATGCCGGTGAGCAGGTAGTTCTGGACGAGCGACATCGCCGGTTCGCCGTTGAGGATCGCGAAGAACGCGGAGCCGGGCCACGACGGGAACACGACCCCGCCGGTCGGCCGGTGTCCCTGCAGCACCGCGCCGAGCCCATGCTCGATGCCGGTGAGCCCGGCGAGAGCGCCCATCCCGACGACCAGCGATCTTCTAGCGTTTCCCACGTGCGCCACCCCCCTTGACCTCCCCGGCAACCATGCGGCTCGTCGAAGGTGAGTGAGCGCATCCACGGAACGGACCGGTCATCTCACAACCAGTGCGGCAGGTGCTTCGGGTCGGTGTGCGCCTCCCAGACGAGCCTGCGCCGTGCGTCGAAGACGCGTGTCGCGACGCCCTCGCGGTCGGTGGGCTCGGCGAACGTCGTGGTATGAGCCTTCATGGCTATCCCCCCGAACCGCCTGGTGCGCTCACGCCTTCTGGAAGACCCCGAAGACCGCGCCCTCGGGGTCTCGCAGCACCGCGGCCTTGCCGAACCGGGGTATCTCGGTCGGCGGCACCAACACCTCGCCTCCGAGACTCCCGGCCGTCTCGACCGCGCGGTCGATGTCGGGAGTCGCGAAGGAGCTCACCCAGTGCGGCAACGGGCCCGACGGCCAGCCCTCCTGCCCTTCTTGCGGCGGGACCAGGCCGCCGAGCGGCTCCCCGTCCCGCAGCCAGACGGTGTACGGGAAGGGAGCGTGCTCCAACGGTTCGGCCTTCAGCCCGACGACGTCCTCGTAGAAGGTCTGCGCCCCCTCCGGGTCCGAGGACATCAACTCGTGCCAGACCGTCACGCGCTCCCAAGGACTCTCGGCCACGGCGGCCTCCTTCCAGCGGCGACACGACGCCGTGCTCTCCGGGTACGCCTATTCCCATCGGACCGGGGGGCGCGGACTCGCCGAGGAGGAACGGCGGGATGGTCACCCGAGTCCGCCTCCTCGTGATCCGCGAGGAGGTCGAGCAGGGCAAGGCCCTCGCCGAGCCTTCCTGGAGCGGCACGCCGGCGCGTGACGGCTCACTTCGGCACACGACCTGCTCACACGCATGGGCTAGACTGCGAGATCGTGCGTGCCCGACAGACGTCACTCCAGGAGGTCGCTTTGACGAAGAGATCGTCCGTATCGGCGCTGATCGTCGGACTCGCCCTCGTCCTGGCTCTTGCGCTGGCCGGTTGCGGCGGCGGGAACACCGGGGGGCAGGCCGCGCCTCCCGGGGAAGCGGCGCAGCCCAGCGAGGCGCAAGCAGGGCCCGAGCTGAAGACCGAGGACGAGCTGGCGGGCGAGGGCGCCGTCGCCGAGGCCGGGGACACCGTGAGCGTGCACTACACCGGCTGGCTCACCGACGGCACGAAGTTCGACTCCTCGGTGGACCGGGGCGAGCCCTTCCAGTTCGTGCTCGGCCAGGGGCAGGTCATCCCGGGCTGGGACGAAGGCGTCCAGGGGATGCGGGTCGGCGGCAAGCGCAAGCTGACCATCCCGCCGGAGAAGGCCTACGGCGAGCAGGGTGCGGGCGGCGTCATCCCGCCTGACGCCACCCTCGTGTTCGAGGTCGAGCTGCTCTCGATCGACTAGGTCCGGGAGCCCGAGGCGGGGGCACCTTCTCGTGCCCTTCCCCTACCCGAGGAACCGCACCTCGCCGCTGCCGAGGTCGTAGATCGCCGGCATGACCTCGACGCCCTCGAGGCCCTCGGGCGCGCGCGCGCAGGTCGGCTGCCGTGGCAGAGGCGTGCCGGGCCGCGGCCGCGTCCACGGCGGCCGCCCCCTCGTCGGCGCGCACCGAGGGCAGGATCCGCGAGAGCAGCGCTTCGAACCCGGCGTGCGCCACAGCCGGGCCCTCGGCCGCCTCGGCTGCCGCGCCGCGACCTCCGCCCGTCGAGCCACCACGTCGCAGCCGCGCATCTCGCCGGCCTGGAACCGGGCGTTACCCTCTCTCAGTCTCGCGAGTGCTTCCTCGGCGCGCATCCGGACCTCCTCGTCGCCGGCGAATGCCCCAAGATGCTACCGGAAGCGCGACCCGGCCGGGCCTGGACCGCCTCAGCAAGATATCCTGTTCGGGAACGTACGTGTCCAGGAGGTGGCCATCGTGTTCCAGGCGGAGATCAAGCAGACCGAGCCGATGACCGTGGCGTTCCTCAGTAGGCGGGGACCCTACTCGCTGATACCTGAGGGCTTCGCCGAGCTCTACGGTTGGGTGCGCGAGTACGAGCACGTGCCGGAGGGCAAGCCCATGGCCGTCTTCCTCACGGGACCCGAGCGGCCCGAGGACGAGGCGGCCTGGGAGCTGTGGGCGCCCATCGAGGGCGGCGAGATCGCGTTCGGCCCCGACGAGCGGGGGCTCGGCGTCAAGCAGGTCGAGCCCGCGACCGTCGCCTCGGCGATGCACACAGGCCCCTACGAGACCATCGAGCCGACGTACCGGCGGTTGGCGGAGTGGGCCGGCGAGCAGGGCTACGGGATCACCGGCCCTCCGCGGGAGCTGTACTACTCCGACCCGCGAAAGACGCCGCCGGAGGAGTACCTGACCGAGATCCAGTTCCCGGTACGGAAGCGCTCGGGACTCTAGCGCTCCCACACAACTGATCCACGAGAATCTTCCAGCCGCGTTACAGGGCTGAGACCACCCGGCGCGACACTCGGGCTAGCTCGAACATCGTCACGGGCCTTGCCCGAGGAGGTGCCAGCGATGCGGCAGCGCGACACGGTCAGGCTCGTGTACGCCGGCCCTCTCGAGAAAGGCCCTTCGTCGACCGTTCTGGGCGCCTACGCCGAGGTGGCCCGCCGGTTCCCCGAGGTGAGCCTCGTGATCCTGGCCGAGGGACACGCCGCGGTCCCGGCCGGGGCCTCGGCCCTGCCCCGCGTCACCGTGTTCGCGCCGACCCCCGCCGAGGACCTGGCGGCCGTCCTCGGGCGGTGCGACGTGCTCCTGCTGCCGGCTGGCTCCGATGCGGACGACGGCGTCGTGCGCCAGGCGTGCGCGTTCGGTCTGCCCGCGCTCGTGACCGGCGAGGTCGGTGCCAGGCGACTGGTCGCCGACGGGAAGACCGGCTTCGCCGTGCGTCGTGCGGACCGCGAGGGGTGGTTGCGCGCGATCGTGCGGTGCCTCGCGCTCATCGAGTACGCACCGTCGGCCTGGCAGAGGATGCGGGCGCTCTGCCGGCACGCCGCGTAGGCGGGCCGCGTCGGGAGGAGCGGGGGGTAGAGCCGGGGATGCCGGCGGCCCGCCCGCCGAAGGCGCCGGCGAGCAGCCGCACGAGCACGGCGCCATGCACGGCGCCGACGACCGCGCCCGTCGCGAGCAGCGACGCCGCGAGCACCGCGGCGATGGTGGCGGGCCGGGTCTCCGGCGTCACGAACGACATCGCGGCGAACACGACGGGCATCCCGAGCGCCCACGCCGCCGAGTTCGCGGGGATCCACCAGCCCGCCCGCGGGACGAAGCGCCTCAGGACCAGCCACTGCGGCACGCCGAGGAACGGTCCCAGCGCCGCGCCCATTCCCGCCGCCAGCAGGAGCTGCACCACGGTCGAGGGCTCTGCCGCCCCCGCGGCGGGCGCGCCGTTCCCACCCGCCGCGAGCAGCGTGCTCGGCAGCATCCCGAGCGACCAGGCCACGAACGCGCCGAGCGCGGTGAACACCACCCATCGCGGCAGCGGCAGCGCGGGCAGCGCCAGGCGCAGCACGAGGCCCTGCAGCCCGCCGACAGCGACCCCTTCCACGAGCGCGCCCACAGCGGCGATCGCGAGCGCGAGGGCGAGCGCCACGGGCAGCGGCGAGCGGTCGAGCACGCCCCACAGCCCGGCGACGAGCGCGAGCGTGCCGCCAAGGCCCACCAGCTCGCCGATAGCGTTCGCGCCGACCCACCGCACCCACAGCGCCCGGGGCGTGAGGGATGTCCCTGCGGTCTCCGTTCCGGCTCCTCTCTCGCGACCCTTGCGGGCCCGTCTCCCGAGCACGGCTCCCCTACCTCAGATCCGCGTGGTAGTCCTGCAGCGAGCGTACCTCCTCGCGCGACTCCCGGTGCGCGGCGATCCCCTTTGCCGCCGCCAGCGCCGCCGCGGTGGTCGTGATGTAGGGCACCCGATGCCGGATGGCGGCCTTGCGGATGTAGGAGTCGTCGAACTCGCTCGTCTTGCCCGCCGGCGTGTTCACCACGAGCTGGATCTCGCCGTTGCGGATGGCGTCCTCGATGTGCGGCCTCCCCTCGTGCAGCTTCAGGATCTGTTCGGCGGGGACCCCGTGCTCCCCGAGGAAGGCCGCGGTACCCGCGGTGGCCTTGATGCTGAACTCCAGCCGCGCGAACTCCCGAGCGGCCTCCAGCGCGCCGGGGCGGTCCTTCTCGGCCACCGTGATCAGCACCGTCCCTTCCACGGGCAGGTGCTGACCCGCGGCCTCCTCGGCCTTGTGGAAGGCCAGCCCGAACGAGCGCGCGATGCCCAGCACCTCGCCGGTCGAGCGCATCTCCGGCCCGAGCAGCGGGTCGACCTCGGGGAACATCGTGAACGGGAACACGGCTTCCTTGACGCCGAAGTGCGGGATCCCCTTGCGCCTCAGGCCCAGGTCCGCGAGCTTCTCGCCGAGCATGATACGCGTCGCGAGCCGGGCCATCCGGACGTCGCAGACCTTGGAGACGAGCGGGACGGTGCGCGAGGCGCGCGGGTTGGCCTCCAGCACGTGCACCGTGCCCTCCGAGATCGCGTACTGGATGTTCATCAGCCCGACGACCCCTAGCTCCACGGCTATGCGCTTCGTGTACTCCTCGATGGTGCGCAGGTGCTCCTCGGCGATGGTGACCGGCGGTATGACGCAGGCCGAGTCGCCCGAGTGCACGCCGGCGTACTCGATGTGCTCCATCACGGCGGGCACGAACGCGTCCGTGCCGTCGGCGATGGCGTCGGCCTCGCACTCGATGGCCTCGTCGAGGAACTTGTCGATCAGTATCGGCCGCTCGGGAGTGACGCCGACCGCGGCCGCCATGTAGCGGTGAAGCATCTCGCCGTCGTGCACGATCTCCATCCCGCGGCCGCCGAGCACGTAGCTCGGGCGCACGATGACCGGATACCCGATGCGCCCCGCGACGGCGAGCGCCTCGGCGTACGTGGTGGCCATCCCCGCCTCGGGCATCGGGATGCCGAGGCGCTCCATCATCTCCCTGAAGCGGTCCCGGTCCTCGGCGAGGTCGATCGTCTCGGGCGAGGTGCCGAGGATCCTCACGCCGGCGGCCTCCAGCTCCCGGGCGATGTTGAGCGGCGTCTGCCCGCCGAAGGTCACGATCACGCCCTCGGGACGCTCCTTGTCGTGGATCGCGAGCACGTCCTCCACTGTCAGCGGCTCGAAGTAGAGCTTGTCGGAGGTGTCGTAGTCGGTCGAGACCGTCTCGGGGTTGCAGTTGACCATGATCGTCTCGAAGCCGGCCTCGCGCAGCGCGTAGGCGGCGTGCACGCAGCAGTAGTCGAACTCGATGCCCTGCCCGATGCGGTTCGGCCCGCCGCCGAGCACCATGACCTTTCGCCGGTCGCTCACCGGCACGGTGTCGGGCTGGTTGTACGTGGAGTAGTAGTACGCCGCGTCCTCCACTCCGCTCACCGGCACCGGGCGGTAGGCGTGCACGAGGCCCAGCGACTTGCGCCGCTCGCGCACGCGCTCCTCGGGCACGCCGAGGAGCCTCGCGAGGTACGCATCGGCGAACCCGTCGCGTTTGGCGCGCGCGAGCAGCTCGTCGGGGATGCCGATCCCGCCCACCGGGCACGTCGCGCCGCCCCGGCTGCCCTCGGCCGCCTCGCCGCCGCCGGCGGCCTCCTGGGCGGCCAGCGCACCGGCGATGATCTCCTCCTCGAGCTCGACGATCTCGCGCATCCGCTCGATGAACCAGGTCTTGATGTGCGTGCGCGCGTGCAGCTCCTCGGTCGTCGCGCCTTTGCGCAACGCCTCGTACATGATGAACTGCCGCTCGCTGGTGGGCTCCTTCAGCATCTCGAGCAGCTCCTCGGGCGGGCGGGCGGAGAAGTCGGCCGCGAAGCCCAGCCCGTGGCGGCCGATCTCCAGCGAGCGGATCGACTTCTGCAGCGCCTCCTTGTAGGTCGCGCCGATCGACATGACCTCGCCGACGGCGCGCATCTGCGTGCCGAGACGGTCCTCGGCGCCCGGGAACTTCTCGAAGGCCCAGCGCGCGAACTTGACCACCACGTAGTCGCCGCCGGGCTCGTAGCGCTCCAGCGTGCCCGCGCGCCAGTACGGGATCTCGTCCAGAGTGAGGCCGGCCGCGAGCTTCGCGCTGACGAGCGCGATGGGGAAGCCGGTGGCCTTGGACGCCAGCGCCGAGGAGCGCGAGGTGCGCGGGTTGATCTCGATGACGACGACGCGTCCCGTGGCGGGGTCGTGGGCGAACTGCACGTTCGTCCCGCCTATGACCTCGATCGCCTCGACGATGTCGTAGGAGTGCTTCTGGAGCCTCGCTTGGACCTCGGGCGCGATGGTGAGCATCGGCGCGGTGCAGAAGCTGTCGCCGGTGTGCACGCCCATCGCGTCGACGTTCTCGATGAAGCACACGGTGATCATCCGGTTCTCGGCGTCGCGGACGACCTCGAGCTCGAGCTCCTCCCAGCCCAGCACCGACTCCTCCACGAGCACCTGCCCGACCATGCTCGCCGCCAGGCCGCGGGCTGACACCACGCGGAGCTCGTCGACGTTGTAGACCAGCCCGCCGCCCGTGCCGCCGAGCGTGTACGCCGGGCGGATGACGACCGGGTATCCCAGTCCGGAAGCGATGCGCTCGGCCTCCTCGACGCTCTCGCAGGTCTCGCTGCGAGGCATCTCCACCCCGAGGCGGTCCATCGTCCGCTTGAACGCGAGCCGGTCCTCGCCGCGCTCGATGGCGTCCGCGTTCACGCCGATGATGGCGACGCCGTGCTCGTCCAGCACGCCGGCCTTCGCGAGCTCCGAGGACAGGTTGAGGCCCGACTGCCCCCCGAGGTTGGGCAGCAGCGCGTCGGGCCGGGACGCGGCGACCACCTCGGTGAGCGACTCGAGGTTCAGCGGCTCGATGTAGGTCGCGTCCGCCATGACCGGGTCGGTCATTATGGTCGCCGGGTTGGAGTTCACCAGCACGATCTCGTAGCCGAGCTCGCGCAGCGCCTTGCACGCCTGCGTGCCGGAGTAGTCGAACTCGGCGGCCTGCCCGATGACCACAGGACCGGAGCCGATGATCAGGACCCTGCGGATGTCGTCGCGCCTGGGCATTCGGGCTCCTCGGGATCGGGTCTGGCGTGGACGGTCGGTGGCCGGCGATCCGGCCGGCGGCTCTGCCGCCTCAGCGCATGACGGGGATCCCCCGGCCGGCGAGGTACTCCTTGACCTGGCCGACGGTGAAGGTCCTGAAGTGGAACACCGAGGCGGCGAGCAGCGCCGAGGCCTTGCCCTCGGTCACGCCCTCGTAGAAGTGCTCGAGCGTCCCCGCGCCCCCTGAGGCGGTCACGGGAAGCGAGACGGCCTCGGCGATCGCACGGGTGAAGGGGATGTCGTAGCCGGACAGCGTCCCGTCGCCGTCCATGCTGGTGGGCAGGAGCTCGCCCGCCCCGAGCGCCTCGCAGCGCCGCGCCCACTCGACGCAGTCCAGGCCCGTGGGCTCCTGACCGCCGCTCACCACGACCTCGAAGCCCGACGGCATCTCGAGGTTCCGTCGGCCGTCGATCGCCACGATCACGCGCTCCGAGCCGAACGCCTCGGCCGCCTCCCCCACGAGCTCGGCCCTGCGTACCGCCGCGCTGTTCATCGAGACCTTGCTCACGCCGGCGTCGAAGAGCGCCTGCATGTCGTCGAGCTCGGAGACGCCGCCGCCCACGGTGAGCGGCACGCCCTCGAGCGCCTCGGCGACGGCGCGCGCCCACTCCAGCCGCGTCTTGCGCCCCTCGACCGTGGCTGCGATGTCGAGCATCGCGACCTCGTCGGCGCCGGCTTCGCGATAGAACCGCGCGTTCTCGACAGGGTCGCCGGCGTCGCGCAGGTCCACGAAGTGGACCCCCTTGACGACGCGCCCGTCCTTCATGTCCAGGCACGGGATGATCTTGACGGGCTCCACGAGGCGCGCCCCCTCCGACCGACGGCAGGACTGAGGGCATTGTAGCGAAGGGAGGCTGCTCTCTCGCCCGAGGTCGGACTGGCGTTGCTGACCGCCGCCCGGATCTGGGCGGTCGCCAACCTCGCATTCCCGCGGCACCCCGCCCCTGCACCGGCAAGTACCTGGATTCACTTGCCGATCGGACTTGCCCCCGGGAGCCGCCGAGGACAGACTCGGGGTAGGGGCGACGTCTTGTGCCTGCGGCGCCCCCGCCGGTAGCAGGGCACGGCAGGAGGTGTTCGGGGATGGCTGACTTGAGGGGTAAGGCGGCGCTGGTGACCGGCGCCGGTTCCGGGATCGGCCGGGAGAGCGCGTTGGCGTTCGCTCGCGCGGGAGCCAAGGTCGTGGTTTCCGACGTCGTGACCGAAGGTGGGGAGGAGACCGTCCGCATGATCCAGGGTGAGGGCGGCGAGGCCGCCTTCGTCAAGTGCGACGTCGCCCAGGAGGACCAGGTCAAGTCGCTCATCTCCCAGACGGTGGAGATGTTCGGGCGCATCGACTGCGCGCACAACAACGCGGGGATCGAGGGCATCGCCGGCCCTTGCGTCGAGTGCACCGAGGAGAACTGGGACCGCACCATCAACATCAACCTCAAAGGCGTGTGGTGGTGCTGCAAGTACGAGATCCCCGAGATGCTGAAGACCGGAGGCGGGACGATCGTCAACACGGCCTCGGTCGCGGGGCTCGTGGGCTTCGCCAGCACGCCGGCCTACACCGCCTCGAAGCACGGTGTCGTCGGCCTCACCAAGTCGATCGCGCTCGATTACGGGACGCAGAACATCCGCTGTAACGCCGTGTGTCCCGGCGTCATCCACACGCCGATGATCGACCGCTTCACGGGCGGGAGCCCGGAGGGCATGGAGGCCATGGCGGCGCTGCACGCGGTCAAGCGCCTCGGCAAGCCCTCCGAGATCGCCGACGCGGTCGTCTACCTCTGCTCGGACGAAGCTTCGTTCGTGACGGGCATCGCGATGCCCGTCGACGGCGGGCTCGTCGCGCAGTAGGCGCACGCTCTTCAGGGCCCGCGGCGCGGCTCCTCCGCCCGCGGGCCCTCTCCTGATCCCATCGGTGGAGCCGAGAGTCTCCCTCCCGGTCGAGCGCGTGACAAACCCGCCGCGGCGTAGCGCCCCGGCTCTCGCGGTACCTTCATCCCATGCGCTACACCGACCTACACGCATCCGGCGAGCTGCGCCGCCGCGCCGGGGAGTCGCGGCTGTGGCTGCAGCGCTGCGTGGTGTGCCCGCACGAATGCGGGACGGACCGCACGCGCGAGCCCGGCGCGTTCTGCCGCGCGACCGAGCGCGCGCTGGTGGTCTCCTTCGGCCCGCACTTCGGTGAGGAGCCCGAGCTCGTCGGCGTGGGCGGGAGCGGGACGGTCTTCTTCGCGCGCTGCAACATGCGCTGCGTCTACTGCCAGAACTACGACATCTCCCAAGCCGGCCGGGGCGACGAGGTCTCCGCCGAGGACCTGGCCGGCATCATGCTGCAGGTGCAGGGCATGGGCTGCGAGAACGTGAACCTCGTCTCGCCGACGCACTACATGCCGCAGATCCTGGACGCGCTGGACGTCGCCGCGGGACGAGGGCTGCACGTCCCGCTCGTGTGGAACACCGGCACCTACGAGCGGCTCGAGACGCTGCGGCTGCTCGACGGCGTGGTGGACGTCTACCTGCCCGACACCAAGTACGCCGACCCCGACGTCGCCCGCCGCCTCTCCGGCATCCGCGACTACCCGAAACGGATGCGCGTGGCGCTGCGCGAGATGCACCGGCAGGTCGGGGACCTGATCACCGACGAGCGGGGCGTTGCCGTGCGCGGGCTGATGGTGCGCCACCTCGTCCTGCCGGACGGGCTGTCGGGCACCGCCGAGACGATGCGCTTCATCGCTGCGGAGCTCTCGCGCGACACGTACGTGAACGTGATGGGGCAGTACCGCCCGGCGTTCCGGGCCAGGGAGTTCCCGGAGGTCGCGAGGCCGGTGACCCCAGAGGAGATCGCCGGCGCTGTGCGGTTGGCGCGGGAGGCCGGGCTGCGAAGGGTGCAGTGCTGAGCGGCGCCCCGCCGGGGCGATGCACAGCGGACCGGGGGTCACGTTCCACTTCCCGTCCGAGGGGAACACA
>JACUUM010000048.1 GCA_014859305.1 Coriobacteriia bacterium | reverse complement strand
GAGAGGGCGGCGGCGAACGCAGACCGCGCAGACGCCGCTAGCGACCCCACCGACGGCCGGCACCGTGACGTGCCGGCCGTCGTGCGTCACCGCCTTCGATCGCTCCTCGGCCGGCGCCGTGCCCGCGAGGGGGCCGGCCGCTGGGAATGGACTCCTCGGAAGGAGGAGCACATGTCGTTCTACGACCGCACGATCCTGGACAACGGGCTGACGATCCTGAGCGAGACGATGGACACCGTCCGCTCGGTCGCCATCGGGGTCTGGTTCGCCGTGGGCAGCCGCGACGAGGCGCCCTCCGAAGCGGGGATGTCGCACTTCATGGAGCACATGATGTTCAAGGGCACGCCGACGCGCAGTGCCGCGGACATCTCGGAGGAGTTCGACCGGCTCGGCGCCGAGCTGAACGCGTTCACTTCCAAGGAGTACACCTGCTACTACTCGCGCGTCGTGGACGAGCACGTGCCCACCGCCATCGAGATCCTGTCGGACATGATCGCCGACTCGCTGCTCGCCCAAGACGCCATCGAGTCCGAGCGCGAGGTCGTGATCGAGGAGATCGCGCGGATGGAGGACACGCCGGACGACCGCGTGCACGAGATGTTCGCGCGCACGCTGTGGCCCGACCACCCCATCGGGCTGCCGGTGCTGGGCAGCCGCGAGACTGTGGCCTCCTTCGGGCACGAGGACGCGGTGGCCTTCAGGCACCGCCACTACCTCACCGGCAACTGCATCGCCGTCGCGGCCGGGCACGTGGACCACGGCGACTTCGTGAAGGCGGTTCGCGAGCGCCTGCGCCTGACCGAGGGGCCGAGGAGCGTCCGTGAGCGCACCGAGGCCGTGACCGAGCGGCGCGCGGTCAGCCTCCCCAAGGAGACCGAGCAGGCGCACGTGTGCTACGGCGTGTCGGGCCTGAACGCTCACGCCGAGGACCGGTTCGTGCTCTCGGTGCTCGACTCCATCCTCGGCGGGGGGATGAGCTCGCGGCTCTTCCAGGAGATCCGGGAGAAGCGCGGGCTGGCCTACGCGGTCTACTCCTACCACTCGCTCTACCAGGACACGGGTCAGTTCACCATCTACGCCGGAACCCGACCGGGCAACATGGAGCAGGTCGTGGGGCTCATCAAGGCCGAGGTGGCGAAGGTCGTCACCGACGGCGTGACGCCCGAGGAGCTGCACCGCGCCAAGGAGTCCATCAAGGGCCACCTGGTCCTCGGGTTGGAGAACACGCGCAACCGCATGACCCGGCTGGGCAAGGCGGAGACGATCCAGGGGGAGATCCTCACCATCGACGAGCTCGTCGGGCGGGTGGACTCCGTGACGCGCGAGGACGTACTGCGCGTCGCGCGTGAGCTCTTCTCCGACGGCCGCGTGCTCTCCGTCATCGGCCCGTTCGAGGGCGAGCGGGTCGAGGCGCTGGTCGGGTAGACTGCTGCTGAGCGATCCCTCGTAGGCTGGAGGAACGCCGACATGATCCGAGTGCTCGTGACCGGCGCGGCCGGCAGGATGGGCCGCGAGGTCGTGCGGGCGGTGGCCGCCGAGCCCGACATGGCCGTCGTCGCCGCGGTCGACCCCGCCGCGCCCGGTGTGGCGATCGACGACGGGGCCGGCGGCGCCGTGACCTGCTCCGCGGACCTCCCCGCCGCGCTGCGCGAGACGCGCCCCGACGTGCTCGTCGACTTCACGCGACCCGACGCGGCGGAAGCCGACGTGCGGACCGCGCTCGCCGAAGGCGTCGATTGCGTCGTCGGCACGACGGGCCTGCCCGAGGAGACCCTGCGCGACCTCGCCGAGGGAGTGCCGGAGGATACGTGCCTGTTCGTGGCGCCGAACTTCGCGATCGGCGCGGTGCTGATGATGCGTTTCGCGGCCGAGGCGGCCCGCTTCCTGCCGCACGCCGAGGTCGTGGAGCTGCATCACGACCGCAAGCTCGACGCGCCGTCCGGCACCGCGCTGCGCACCGCCCGCCTCATCGCCGAGGCCCGCGGAGAGACGCCTGCCGCTGGGGGGCGCGAGACGGAGAGCGTGCCCGGCGCGCGCGGCGCCGCCGTCGAGGGGGTCGCCGTGCACTCCGTGCGCCTTCCGGGTCTCGTCGCGCACCAGGAGGTGCTCCTCGGCGGGCAGGGGCAGACCCTCACGCTCCGGCACGACTCGATCGACCGAACCTCGTTCATGCCCGGAGTGCTGCTCGCCGTGCGCAAGGTCGGCTCGCTGTCGGGGCTGGTCGTCGGCCTCGAAGAGCTGATGGGGGAGTAGGTGGCCGAGGAGCCTGCCGACACTGCGGGGGCCCGCGCGCGGGAAGGCGGCGGCGCGCCATCCGCGGCGCCCGTGCTCGTCCAGAAGTTCGGCGGCACGTCGGTGGCGACGCGCGAGGGGCGCTCCGCCATGGGCTCCCGCGTCCGCCGCGCCCGCGAGGACGGCTACGCCGTCGTGGTCGTCGTCTCCGCCATGGGCCGCGCCGGCGCGCCGTACGCCACCGACACGCTGTTGGGCCTGCTGGCCGGCATGCCCACCCAGCCGCGCGAGCGAGACATGCTCTCCTCGTGCGGGGAGCTCGTCTCCGCGGTCGTGGTCGCGCACGAGCTGCGCGCCGAGGGCCTGCCCGCCGCGGCCTACTCCGGCGCCGACGCGGGCATCCTCACCGACGGCCGCTACGGGGAAGCGGCCGTGCTCGCGGTCGACCCGTCGCCGCTGCGCGGGGCGCTGGCCGGCGGCCTCGTACCGGTCGTCGCCGGCTTCCAGGGCGCCGCGCCCGACGGCTCCACAGCCACGCTCGGCCGCGGCGGCTCGGACACCACGGCCTGCGCGATCGCCGTCGCACTCTCCGCCGACGCGGTCGAGATCCACACGGACGTCGATGGAGTGATGACAGCGGACCCGCGCGCGTGCCCCGAGGCGCGCGTGCTCGACGTGGTCCGCTACGAGGAGCTCTTCCAGATGGCGCGTCACGGCGCCCAGGTCGTCCACCCGGCGGCCGCCCAGGCGGCCATGGAAGGAGGCGTCCCCACGCGCATCCGCAACACCTTCTCCTCGGCGCGGGGAACGCTCGTCACGTTCGCCGAGCGGCTCTCCGCCGAGCGGCTCTCCAGGGTCGCGACGGCCGTCAGCAACGCGGCGGGGATCGCTCGCCTGCGCGTCTCGCTGCCCGGGGGGCTCGAGGACGCCGACCGCACCCTCGCGCAGACCCGCGTCTACCGCGCCATGGCGGACGCCGGCGTTTCGCTTGACATGTTCACGCCGATGGACGGCACGCTCGCGTTCTCCGTGACCGAGCGCGACCTGCCCCTGGCCGAGGAGACGCTGCGCCGCCTCGACGCACCTTACGAGGTCGACCGCGGACTCGCCAAGGTGACGCTCGTGGGCGCGGGCATGCATGGGGTGCCCGGCGTGATGGCGCGGGTGGCGGAGTGCCTGGCGTCGGCCCGCGTCGGCATCCTGCAGACCGCCGACAGCCACGCCACGATCTCCGTGCTCGTGCCCGGAGCGCAGGCGCGCGACGCCGTGCGCGCCCTTCACGACGGGTTCGGGCTGGCGGACGCCGCGCCGGTCGTCGACGGGTAGGCGCGGTACCGGTCCGCCGGAACGCCGGCGCGTCCGGCGGTCTTCGGCGTCCGGCTCGCGCCGGTGTGGCACAATACGACGGATGGACGCACGACCCGCAAGGGGGCGACACGGATGTCAGCGCCACGATTCGGCCGGCTCATAACCGCCATGGTCACGCCGTTCACTCCCGACGGCGACCTGGACCTGCCTCGCGCGCAGGAGCTGGCGCTGAGACTGCTGGAGCAGGGCAGTGACGGGCTCGTCGTCTGCGGCACCACCGGCGAGTCGCCGACGGTGTTCTACGACCAGAAGATGGACCTGTTCCGCGCCGTGATCGAGGCGGTCGGCGACCGGGCGCCGGTCATCGCCAACGCAGGGGACAACTGCACCGCGGACTCGTGCGCGTTCGCGGCCGACGTCGAGAAGCTCGGCGTGGACGGCATCATGGCGGTGGTGCCCTACTACAACAAGCCGCCGCAAGAGGGCATGTACCTGCACTTCCGCGCGATCGCGGAGTCGGTGGGCATCCCGGTCGTGATGTACAACATCCCCGGGCGGTGCGTGGTCAACATGGAAGCCGAGACCACGCTCAGGTTGGCGCGGGACGTGCAGAACATAGTCGCGGTGAAGGAAGCGAGCGGGAACCTCACGCAGGTCGCGCAGATCATCGAGGGGGCCCCCGAGGGCTTCGACGTGCTGGCCGGCGACGACGAGATCACTCTGCCGCTCATGGGACTGGGCGGCACGGGCGTCATCTCCACGATCGGCAACGTGGCGAGCGGGCGGTTCAAGGAGATGATCGACGCGCAGGCCTCGGGAGACCACACCAGGGCGCTGCGCATCCACCTCGAGCTGCTGCCCATGATGAAGGCGCTGTTCATCACGGCGAACCCGATCATGGTGAAGAAGGCTCTGGAGCTCGCGGGCTTCCCGGTGGGCGGGGTCCGGCTGCCGCTCGTGGAGGCGACGGAGGAGCAGACCTCCGAGCTCCGGCGAGTCATGGAGCACGTCGGGCTGCTGCCGGCTTAGGCCGAGGGGACCTCGGCGCAGGACGAACATGTGCGGGACCACGGTCCCGCTGGAATCGGGACAAGGGACGTATGACCGAGAACGGAAGGTGCCTTCGCGTCATCCCGCTCGGCGGGCTGGACGAGATAGGCAAGAACATGACGGTGATCGAATGCGGCGACGACATGGTCGTCGTGGACGCGGGGCTGATGTTCCCCGACGAGGACCACCCGGGCGTGGACCTGATCCTGCCCGACTTCAGGTACATCGTCGAGCGGCAGCACAAGCTGCGCGGGATCGTGATCACGCACGGTCACGAGGACCACACGGGTGCGCTGCCGTACCTCCTGAGGGAGCTCGACCGCAAGGTGCCCGTACTGGGCACGAAGCTCACCCTCGGGCTCGTCGGCGGGAAGCTCGAGGAGCACCGCGTCGAGCACCCCAAGCTGCGCGAGATATCCGCGGGCAGCCACGTGACGCTCGGGCCGTTCGCGTTCGACTTCATGCCGGTGAACCACTCGATCCCCGACGGCGTCGCGTGCTTCATACGAACGCCGGTGGGCAACATCCTGCACTCGGGGGACTTCAAGTTCGACCAGACGCCCATAGACGGGCGACTGACGGACTTCGGGGCGCTCACGCGCGCGGGAAAGGCCGGGGTCATGCTCCTGATGAGCGACTCCACCGGAGCCGAGGGCTCGGGGTACACACGTCCCGAGGCGAGCATCGCCCCCACGCTACGCAGGATCTTCGCCGAGGCCCGGCAGCGCATCATCGTCGCTTCGTTCGCCTCCCACATCCACCGCGTGCAGCAGGTCTGCGACGCGGCGGTCGAGAGCGGACGTAAGGTGGCCGTGACGGGGCGCTCGATGATCAACAACACCGCGATCGCGCGCGAGCTGGGCTACCTGCACATCGACGACGACGACATCCTCGACGCCTACGAGGCGCAGGACCTCGCGCCCGAAGAGGTGGTCGTCCTCTCGACCGGAAGCCAGGGAGAGCCGCTCTCGGCGCTCGCGCGCATGGCCAACGGCGACCACAAGGCGGTCCGGATCGAAGCGGGGGACACGGTCGTGATCTCCGCCTCGCCCGTGCCGGGCAACGAGAAGGCCGTCAGCCGCGTCATCAACCGCCTGGCCAAGGCCGGCGCGCGCGTGCTCCACAAGGGCAACGCCGACGTGCACGTCTCGGGGCACGCCGCCGCCGAGGAGCTCAAGATGATGCTCAACATGGTGAAGCCGACCTACTTCGTGCCGATCCACGGCGAGACGCGGCACATGCAGGCGCACGCCGCCCTGGCCCGCTCGGTGGGAGTGGCCGAGGAGAACGTGTTCGTCATGGAGAACGGGTACTGCCTCGAGTTCGACGGGCGAGGCGCGCGCATATCCGAGCACGTGGACAGCGGCGTCGTGTACGTCGACGGCCTCTCGGTGGGCGACCTCGGCCAGGTCGTGCTGCGCGACCGCCGGCTGCTCGCGCGCGACGGCATCGCCACGGTGGTCATCGCCATCGACGCGCAGAACGGCCGCGTCGTGGGCGAACCGGAGCTCGTCACGCGCGGCATCTCGCTGGGCGGGGACGGGGCCGAGCTCATGGCCTTGGCCCAGGAGCGCCTCGCCGCCACCCTGCGCAAGATGGAGTCGGAGGGCGTCACCGACCACGCGGTGGTGCAGAAGGCTGTGCGGGAGTCGCTCGGCCAGCTGTTGTGGGACCGCGTGCGCACGCGGCCGATGATCATCCCCGTCGTCATGGAGGTCTGAGTGCCCGACGTGGCCCGCGCTCTGGTCCTGGGCGTGGTCCAGGGCCTCGCCGAGTTCCTGCCGATATCCTCCTCGGGACACCTCGCCGTCCTGCAGGAGGGCTTGGGGTGGAGCGGCTTCGGGCTGTTCTTCGACGTGACGGTGCACCTCGCCACGCTGCTGGCCGTGGTGGTCTACTTCCGCTCCGACCTGGCGCTGATGGCGCGCGCGTTCGCCCGCCCGGACGCCTCGCTGGCCGGCGAGCGGAGGTTCGCACTCCTCGTGCTCGCCGCCACCGTCCCCACCGCGGTGATCGGACTGCTCGGCGACGATCTGTTCGAGCACTTCTTCTCGAGCCTCGTGTGGGTCGGGGCGTTCTTCCTGGTGACCACCGTCGCGCTGGTGTCCTCGGAGATGCTCTCGCGCAAGACGGGGCACGACGCCCACGAGATGGCGTGGGGCAAGGCGCTGCTCATCGGCGCCGCACAGGGGATGGCCATCGCACCTGGGATCTCGCGCTCGGGCGCGACGATCGCGGCCGGCCTCGGGGTCGGGTTGGACCGCGAGCAGGCCGCGCGCTTCTCGTTCCTCCTCTCAGGCCCCATAATCCTGTTGGCGGGAGTCAAGACCGGTCTGGATGCGGTGACCGAGCGCAGTCCCGTCGGCGACCCTCTCGCCGTCGCGGCCGGCTTCGTCGCGGCGGCCGTGACCGGTTACCTGGCCATCGCCGGCATGCTGGCGTTCGTGAAGCGCCGGCCGTTGTACGCGTTCGCCGCCTACACGGGGGTCCTCGGGGTCTCGGTGCTGGTCTGGCAGCTGACGTAGAGGAGGGGCATGGCGGGTCGCACGAGCGGCAGCACACCGAAGCGCCCCTCCAGCCGCGCGCCCGCGCCGGCGCCTCGGGTCCGCCTCGACGACGAGTCGCGGCGCGACATCTACGGCATCGCGCTGTGCGCGCTGGCGATCGCGCTCATGATCGCGGTGCTCGCCGAGGACACCGGCGTCGCCGCCCGAGCCGTGGCCAACGTGGTGCGGCTGCTGTTCGGCATCGGGGCCTACGCGATCCCGGTGGCCGTCCTGCTGTGGGGCGTGAGCTTCTTCGTGCGCGCCTTCTCGATCAGCGAGGGCCGCGTGGGCGGGGGGCTCGCGCTCCTGATGGTCGCGGCGGTCTCGATGATCGCGCTGGCCTCCCCCCAGGCCGGCTTCTGGGAGCCCGCCTCCGTCGCGGACCATGGCGGCTACCTCGGCGGGGCGTTCGCGTGGGCGCTGCGATCGCTCCTCGGGCAGGCGATCGCATACGTCGCGCTCGCCGCCCTGATGCTGATCGGGCTGGTGGTGACCGGCTGGTCCGTCTCCGGCGCGGTGCAGTGGCTGGGCGAGAGGCTGCGCGGGGACGGCGACGAGGAGCCCGGTCCTGCGCCGAGGCGCCGGACGCATCCCGCGGACCGCACGCTGCCGCTGGAGGAGATGCGCGCCGCCCAGCCGGGTGCGCCCGCGCCGGCCGGGGACGGGCCGGGTGCGCCCCGGACCCCTGCCGCGGACCCCGAGTCGGGGCGCGCGACGCTGCCCGGCGCCGCGGCGGCGCCCAAGGCCCTGGAGGGCTTCGAGCTCCCTCCCGCCTCGATCCTGGCGACCAGCCCTCGCACGGCCTCGGCGCACCGCGCCACCGAGCGGGAGCTTCGCGGGACCGCCGGGGTGGTCGAGGCCACGCTGGCCACCTTCGACATCCCCGCGAAGGTCACGGGTTGGGTCCCCGGCCCCACCGTGACGATGTTCGAGGTACGGATCGCCCAGGGGGTGAAGGTCGGCAGGATAACCGCGCTGGCCGACGACCTGGCGCTCGCGCTGGCGGCACCCACCATCCGCGTCCTCGCTCCCATCCCGGGCAAGTCGCTGGTCGGCATAGAGGTGCCCAACGACCGCCGCTCCACCGTCACGCTCGGAGACGTTCTGGCCGCCGCATCGGATGCCAGCGCCGGCCCGCTGACGCTGGCCGTCGGCAAGGACGTGACCGGCGACCCGACGACGGCCGACCTCGCCGTCATGCCGCACCTGCTCATCGCCGGAGCGACCGGCACCGGCAAGTCGGTGTGCATCAACGCTCTGCTCGTGAGCATACTCATGCGCGCCACGCCCGCCGAGGTCCGACTGATACTGATCGACCCCAAGCGCATCGAGCTGAACCTCTACAACGGCGTGCCGCACCTCTACGTGCCGGTCGTGACCGAGCCGAAGGAGGCCGCCAGCGCGCTGGCTTGGGCCGTGTCGGAGATGGACTCGCGCCTGAAGAGGCTGCAGAAGGCAGGCGCGCGCAACATCGCCGGTTACAATGGGCTGGTGCAGTCCGGCTCCGGACCGGAGGGCGCCGAGGAGATGCCCTACCTCGTGATCGTCATCGACGAGCTCGCCGACCTCATGATGGTCGCGGCGCGCGAGGTCGAGGACTCCATCTGCCGCCTCGCTCAGCTGGCGCGTGCCGCCGGCATCCACCTCATCGTGGCGACACAGAGGCCCTCGACCGACATCATCACCGGGCTCATCAAGACGAACATCACCCACCGCATCGCCTTCGCGGTGTCCTCCTCGATCGACAGCCGGGTCATCCTCGACCAGCCGGGCGCGGAGAAGCTCGTGGGCGCCGGCGACATGCTCTTCTCCACCCCCGCGTGGCCCAAGCCGAAGCGGATCCAGGGGGCGTTCGTCTCGGAGGGCGAGATCGGCGCTGTCGTCGAGCACCTCAGACGCCAGGCCGAACCCGAGTACCACGAGGAGATACTGCACCTGAAGGTGGCATCCGTGGGTGGGGGCGTGGACGGCGGCGAGGAGGACGACCCGTTGCTGTGGGAGGCCGCCGACATCGTCGTCACCTCGAACATGGGCTCCACCTCGATGCTGCAGCGCCGCCTGAAGGTGGGCTACGCGCGCGCGGGGCGCATAATGGACATGCTCGAAGCCAAGGGCGTCGTCGGTCCCCCGGACGGGAGCAAGCCGCGCGAGGTCCTGGTGGACGTGGAGGAGCTCGAGGCTCTCAAGGCCTTCGAGCGGCGCGAGGCCGAGGCGGGTGAGGGATAGGTGGAGACGCTCGGAGAGCGCCTCTCGACGGAGCGGCGCAAGGCCGGCAAGTCCGTCGTGGACGTGGAGGCGTCCACGAACATCCGCTGCGGGCTGATCGAGGCGCTCGAGAACGGCGACTATGCGCGCCTGCCCTCTCCCGTGTACGTTCGCGGATACATCCGGAGCTACGCCAAGTTCCTCGAGCTCCCCGCCGAGCCGTTCCTTCGCCTCTACGAGGAGGAGACCGGGGAGACGCAGGCCCCGAGCCCCGTCGGAGAGCTCCCCGCCGACCAGGTCGTCCCCCGCCGAGAGCAGGCCCATGCCCTGCCGATGCGCACGGCCGCGGTGATCGCGGCGCTCGTCGCGGGCCTCGCGCTGGCCGTATGGGGCGCCTCCCGCGCGCTCTCCGGTCCGGGCGAGCCCCCGCCCGTGCCGCCCAAGGCCGACGGCGGCGCGCCGGCTGTGCCGACCTCGACCCCCCTGCCGGCCGACACGCCGGTGTCGCCCGCGCCCTCCGCCCAGGCGACCGAGCCCGCCGAGGGCGAGGACGGCGGCTTCACGCTGACGATCGAGGTCGCCCGCGGGAGCGCCTCGTGGATGCTGGTCACCCTCGACGGGGAGAGGGTCCACGTGGGCACCGTCCGGGGTCCGGAGACGCTGAAGTGGGAGGTCTCCGAGGAGGCGCGTGTATCCCAGATAGGCAAGCCTTCGGCCCTCACGATCAAGCGCGACGGGGAACCGGTGGCGATACCGCCGAGCGCCGGTGTGCCGGAAGTGACGTTGCGAGCCGGCGGCTGAGGGAAGGGAGAGCACGTGGCCAAGGACCAGAGCTTCGACGTCGTCTCACAGACCGACATGCAGGAGGTCGACAACGCCGTCCAGCAGACCTCGCGAGAGCTGGCCCAGCGATACGACCTGAAGGACACGGGCTCGAGCATCGTCCTGTCCAGGGCGGAGGCGACGATCACCATCTCCACGCCGAGCGATTTCGTGCTCCGCCAGGTCCGCGACGTGCTCGATACGAAGCTCATCCGCCGCGGCATCGACCTGAAGGCGGTGTCGTGGGGGCCCGAGCAGGCCGCGTCCGGCGGCACGGTGCGCGTGGTCGGCGACGTCGTCACCGGCATCGAGGCGGACCTGGCCCGCAGGATCAACAAGGACATCCGCGACCGGAAGTTCAAGGGCGTGAAGGTGCAGATCGAAGGCGACAAGCTGCGCGTCTTCTCGCCCAAGCGCGACGAGCTCCAAGAGGTCATCACGTTCCTGAAGCAGCAGGAGTACGGGATCCCGCTGCAGTACGTGAACTACCGCTGAGTCCCGAGGACACCGGCATGTCCCCGCCCCGCCCGTCCGGCAGCCCGCCGCGCGTGCGCTTCATCACCCTGGGATGCCCCAAGAACGAGGTCGACTCGGACCGGATGGCCGCCTCCGTGGCCTCCTCGGCGTACGTCCTGGACGAGGACCTCGAGACGGCCGACGTCGCGGTGCTGAACACGTGCGCGTTCGTCGAGGCCGCCGCTCAGGAGTCGGTCGACGCCGCCCTCGCGCTCGCGGCCGGATGGAAGGCGCGGCGGAGCGGACGCCTCCTCGTGGTCGCGGGCTGCCTTCCCTCGCGCTACGGGGCGCGACTGGCAGCGGCCATGCCGGAGGCGGACGCCTTCGTGCCGGTCGCGGACGAGGGCTCCCTCCTGACGGTGCTGGAGCGGCTCACCGGCGCGCTCGCCGGCGCCGCTTCCGGCGCCCAGCGTCTCGGCTGCGGCCCGAGCGCCTACCTGCAGGTCTCCGACGGCTGCCACCGCCGCTGCACGTTCTGCACGATCCCGTCCATCCGGGGACCGTACCGCAGTCGCGCGCTGCCCGACCTTCTCGCCGAGGCGCGGCTGCTCGTGACCCGCGGCGCGCGCGAGATCGTCCTCGTCGGTCAGGACACCTCCTCGTACGGGCGCGACCTGCCGGCCGGCGAACGGGCAGGGATCGCGCGGACCGTTCGCGAGCTCGCGCGCGTCGCCGGCCTGGCGTGGCTGCGCCTGATGTACGTGCAGCCCGACGGCGTCACCGACGACCTCCTCGAGGTGATGGCGGCCGAGCCCTCCGTCTGCCGCTACCTGGACCTCCCGCTGCAGCACGCCTCGCGGCGCGTCCTGCGCGCCATGGGCCGCGGCGGGGATGCGGAGTCCTTCCTCGGCCTGCTCGCGCGCGTGCGGGAGGCGTTGCCCGACGTCGCGTTGCGCACCACGCTCATCGCGGGCTTCCCTGGCGAGACGGAGCGGGACCTCGAGGAGCTGGAGGCGTTCCTCCGCGCGGCGGCGCTCGACTACGCCGGCGTCTTCGCGTACTCCGCGGAGGAGGGGACGCCGGCCGCGACGATGCCCGGGATGCTCCCGGCCGAGGAGCGGCTCGCGCGAGCGGGCCGGCTGAACGAGGTCGCGGCCGGGATCGGTTTCGCGCGCGCGGCGTCGCGGGTGGGGGAGACGCTCGAGATCCTGGCCGAGGGGACCGACGAGGAGGGCGTCCCCGTCGGGCGCTGGCGGGGGCAGGCGCCGGAGGTGGACGGCGTGATAACCTTCGATGCGCCCCTGCCGGCCGGCGCGCTCGCGCGTGTGAGGGTGACGGAGGCGCTCGGCTACGACCTTCTCGGCGAGGTGGGAGAGTGAGGCTGCAGCTCAACTGGGCCACCCGGGTCACCTTGATACGCATGATCCTCATCCCGGTGTTCCTGGCGACGCTGCTGGGGGAGTGGCCCGACTTCATCAGCCGTCCCGCGTGGTGGGCCGCGGCTCAACCCTGGCTCGCCGCGGCCGTCTTCACGCTGCTCGCTTCCACCGACGGCATCGACGGCTACCTCGCGCGCTCCCGTAACGAGGTGACCACCTTCGGCAAGTTCCTCGACCCGCTGGCGGACAAGCTGCTGGTGACCGCCGCGCTCGTCGCCCTCGTCGACCTCGACAAGCTGCCGAGCTGGATCGTGCTGGTGATCGTCAGCCGTGAGTTCGTGGTCTCCGGTCTTCGGATGGTCGCCGTCGCCGAGGGCAAGGTGATCGCCGCGTCGCCGTGGGGCAAGGTCAAGACGGTCCTGCAGATCGCCGCGATCGTGGCGTTCATCGTCAAGGACTCGACGCTGCTCGAGGTCTTGGGGTCGTGGGGTCCTCCGGTCGTCCGGGCGACGGCGTGGGGGCTGATGACCTCGGCCCTGGCCTTGACGCTGTGGTCGATGCTCGACTACTTCTACCACGCGCGCGACGTCATCACCGGACCCTGGACCCCCGAGGGGAGGGCTAGCGTGGGAGCGCTCGACCACAGGACGGCCGCAGCCGGAGCGCTGCGCACCGCGGCCGTGCTCACCGTGGGGACGGAGCTCACGGAAGGGCTGCGGCCCGACACCAACGCCGCCGAGGTCGCCGCCGCCCTGGCCCGCGCGGGCCACCTCGTCCGCGAGACCGTCAGCGTGCCGGACCGCGCGGCCGCCGTCGCCGGGGCGGTCGAGCGGCTGCTCGCCGCCTACGACACGGTCGTGGTGACGGGGGGACTCGGTCCCACGCACGACGACGTCACCCGCGAGGGGGTGGCCCTGGCCCTCGGCGTCGACCTCGCCGAGGGACCCGGTCTGCGTGACGGGCTCGCCCGGGCGGCGGCGCGGCCGGTCTCCGCCCGGGCCGCCGAGCAGGTGTACCGGCAGGCCTTCGTGCTCCCAGGCGCCGAGGTCCTGCCCGCCGCCACGGGCACCGCGCCGGGCCAGGTGGTCGAGCGCGACGGATCCGTGCTCGCGCTGCTCCCCGGCCCTCCCGCCGAGATGCGGCCGATGCTCGCCGCGCTCGTCCGGCGCTTCTCGGCCATGCGCGCGGAGCCGGTGGTGCTGCCCTGCGCGGGCATGGCCGAGTCCGACGCCCAGGTGATCGCCGAGGAGGCCCTCGACGGCGCCGCGGGGGTCGGACTGTCCGTGCTCGCGCGGCCTGGCGAGGTGGACGTCGTCCTGATCGACGAGGGCGCCGGACCCGAAGCCCTGGCCGCCTCGGCGCTCCGAGTCCGAGGGGCGCTCGGCGAGGCCTGCTACGCCGCGGAGGGCGCCACGCTTCCCGAGGCGGTCCTGGCGCTCGCATCCCGCCTCGGGATCGCGCTCGCCGTGGCCGAGTCGTGCACGGGTGGGTCGGTCGCAGCGGAGATCACGTCCGTGCCGGGCTCCTCGGCGGTGTTCCTCGGAGGTGTGGTGGCGTACGCGGACGAGACCAAGGAGCGCCTCCTCGGCGTGCCCGCCGCGACCCTCGCCGCCAAGGGGGCCGTCAGCGCCGAGACGGCCGTCGCGATGGCCGAGGGCGCGAGACGCGCTCTGTCCGCCGACGTCGCCGTCTCGGTCACCGGGATCGCCGGACCCGGCGGCGGCACGCCCGAGAAGCCCGTGGGGACCGTGTGGGTCTGCGTCGCGGGGCCGGAGGGGAGCAGCGTCGAGCACCACGTCCTCGGCGGCGACCGCGACGGCGTCCGGCGGCGCGCGACGGTCGTCGCCCTCGACCTCCTCAGGCGCCGCCTCGCAGGCACGCCCGGCGATGTGCCGGCCGGCCCGTCGCGGAGCTGACGTGCGCGCGTTCGTCGCGGTCGCCCTGCCGGAGCCGGCGCTGCGCCTGCTCGCCGCGGCACAGGAGGCGTTCGTCGGAGCCGACCCCTCCTGGCGGGACGAGAAGTGGGTGCCCGACGAGAACCTCCACCTGACCTTGAGATTCCTCGGCGACATCCCCGCGGAGGATGCGGTCGCCGTGACCGAAGCGCTCCAGGAGGCGGTACGGGGACGGGCGCCGTTCGAGGTCCGGCTCTCCAGCGTGCGCGCCGTGCCCTCGCCCGGGCGGGCCCGCCTGCTGTGGGCGGCGTTCGCCGACCCCGCCGGCTCCTTCCCGCCGCTGGCGCGCGCCCTGGGTTCCGCGACCGCTCGCTGGTGCGCCGAGCCGGTCCCCGAGCCGTTCCGCCCCCACGCCACCCTCGTGCGGGCCCGGCGCCCGCGGCGCGTGGCCCCCGAGGCGCTCGCCGCCGCGGACGCGGTGCTCTCCTCGGCCGGCGCCGGCGACGGCGCCGTGTCAGTGCGGCATGTCATGCTCGTCGCGAGCACGCTGACCCGTTGCGGACCGGTCTACGAGCACTTGGCCGCCGTCCCGCTCGGCCCCGGCTGACAGCCGATTGACAGGCGAACACCTGTTCGTGTACGTTCGAGGCGCCCCACGGGGTCTCTGGCCCGACAGGAGGAAGCATGGATCCGGATAAGCTCAAGATGCTCGACGTGACCAAGGAGCAGATCGAGCGCAAGTTCGGCAAGGGCTCGCTGATGAAGCTGGGCGAGCATGCCGCCGTCACCCAGGTCGCGGCCATCCCGACCGGGTCGCTGGCCCTGGACGCCGCGCTCGGCATAGGGGGCGTGCCGCGCGGCCGCATCGTCGAGATATACGGCCCGGAGTCCTCGGGCAAGACGACGCTGGCGCTGCAGATCCTCGCCGAGGCGCAGCGGATCGGCGGGATCGTCGCCTTCATCGACGCGGAACACGCGCTGGACCCGTCGTACGCCTCCCGCCTCGGCGTGAACATCGAGGAGGTGCTGATCAGCCAGCCCGACACCGGCGAGCAGGCGCTCGAGATCGCCGACATGCTCGTGCGCAGCGGCGCCGTGGACGTCATAGTCATCGACTCCGTCGCTGCTCTCGTGCCGCGCGCCGAGCTGGAAGGCGAGATGGGCGACGCGGTCGTGGGCCTCCAGGCACGGCTGATGAGCCAGGCTCTGCGCAAGCTCGCCGGCTCGCTCAGCAAGTCGAACACGACCTGCATCTTCATCAACCAGCTCCGCGAGAGGATCGGCGTGATGTTCGGCAACCCCGAGACCACCACCGGCGGCCGCGCGCTGAAGTTCTTCTCCAGCGTACGCATCGACATCCGCAGGATCGACTCGATCAAGCAGGGTACCGACATCGTCGGGAACCGCGTGCGGGCCAAGGTCGTGAAGAACAAGGTGGCTCCGCCGTTCCAGCAGGCGGAGTTCGACATCATGTACGGCCAGGGCATCTCCAAGGAGGGGGGCCTGCTGGACCTCGGCGTCGAGGAGGGCGTCGTGATGAAGTCCGGCGCCTGGTACACCTACGGCGAGGAGCGCCTCGGCCAGGGTCGCGAGGCGGCCAAGGAGTTCCTCCGCGAGAACACGGGGGTCCGTGAGGAGATCGAGTCGCGGATCCGCGACAGCCTGGGTCTGCCGCTGAACGGACAGGCGGGCATGCCCGAGGAGCGGTCGGTCGCCGAGTAGGAGACCCTCGTGCCCTCAGGCGAGATCACCCGGATCCAGCGGTCGCCGACCGGTCCCGCGACCGTTCACGTGGACGGCCGGGAGTGGACCCGGGTGCCGCGCGCGGTCGCGCGGCGCCTGGATCTCTCGGAAGGCCAGACCCACGACCTCGGTCGATTGCGCGCCGAGGTCGACGCGGCGATGGCACCGTCCGCTCGCGAGCGGGCCTACCGGCTGCTGGCCGCCCGCGAACGCAGCCGCCGCGAGCTGCTGCGCACCCTCGCGCGCGACGGATACCCCGAACGCGTCGCCGAAGAGGTCGTCGCCAGGCTCGAGGACGTCGGTGCGGTGGACGACCGCCGCTTCGCCGAGACGCTCGCGCGCAGTCTGGCCGGTCTCAGGGGTCACGGGCGGAGCCGGGTCGCCCATGCCCTGCTCGAGGCCGGCGTGGACGACGCCGTGCGCCAGGCCGTGCTGGATGCATGCTGCCCGCTGCAGCGCGAGGACGAGCGGGCCCTGAGAGCGGCCGTCGTCCTCGCGCGCACGTGCGCCGGGCGGGCCGACCGCCTGGCCGCTCGCCTCGCCCGGCGCGGCTTCTCCACCGGCGCGGC
>JACUUM010000047.1 GCA_014859305.1 Coriobacteriia bacterium | reverse complement strand
GCGGCTGGTGGAGGACCAGTTCGAGTCCGAGATATCCGTCCGGGGCAACGAGATCACCATCGCCGGCGAGCCCGCCGAGAGCCAGGCCGTCTCCGCGCTGTTCACCGAGTTGATGACCCTGCTCGAGCAGGGCGGCCGGATCACACCGGACTCCATCGACACGGCGATCGACATGCTCAAGCGAGGCGAGTGCAGCCCCTCGTCGGTCTTCTCCGACGTGCTACTGACATACCGTGGCAAGACCCTGCGCCCCAAGACCGCCGGCCAGAAGCGCTACGTGGACGCGATACGCACGCACACGGTCACCTTCGCCATCGGTCCGGCGGGCACGGGCAAGACCTACCTGGCGATGGCCATGGCCGTCGAGGCGCTCAACCGCAAGGAGGTCGGGCGCGTGATCCTGACGCGGCCGGCGGTCGAGGCGGGCGAGAAGCTCGGCTTCCTGCCGGGCACCCTGTTCGAGAAGGTCGATCCGTACCTGCGCCCGCTGCACGACGCCCTGTTCGACATGATGGACGTCGAGCGCTCGGCGGCTCTGGTGGAACGCGGGGTCATCGAGGTCGCGCCACTGGCCTTCATGCGCGGACGTACGCTCAACGACAGCTTCATCATCCTCGACGAGGCGCAGAACACGACGCCGGAACAGATGAAGATGTTCCTGACGCGCCTGGGTTTCGGCAGCAGGGTGGTCATCACCGGCGACGTGACGCAGGTCGACCTCCCCGCCGGGGCTTCGGGCCTCCGACAGGTGCGCGACGTCCTTTCCGGCGTGGACGGGATCGCGTTCGTCGAGCTCACCAGCCGCGACGTGGTGCGGCACAAGCTCGTGCAGCGGATCGTGACCGCGTACCACGCGTTCGAGGAGGCGAAGGCCGCAAAGGGCCATGAGTAGCATCCTCGAGCGCGTGAAGGACCGCCTCCCGACGTCCGGGCCGCTCGCCAGCGGTCTGACCTGGCGCATCTCGGTGGCGGTGGCGGTGGTGGGCCTGGCCGCGCCTGCGCTCGTGGTGAGCGCGCCGCCTATCGGACTGGTCGTGGGCGAACCGGCGCCGAGGACCTTCCGGGCGAGCAGGCAGGTGCAGTTCGAGGACGTGCGAGCCACGGAGCAGCACCGCGACGCGGCACGGGACCGTGTCGAGCCCGTGCTGCGTTTCGACGCCGAGGCCCCCGACCGGGCGCTCGGCCGCGTGTCCGCGTTCTTCGAGGCGTTGGAGGGCGTCGACCCGGCCGACGAGGCGCGCGCGGCGCGCCTCGGCCGACAGCACGGCGTCACGGCCGAGACCGTGGTCGCCGCGGCCGGGCTCGACGAGGACGCCCGGCGCCAGGCCGCCCGCATCACCGAGGATCTGGTGTCGACGCTCATGACCGGGCGTTTCGACGACGACGGGCTCGCGAACGCCCGGCTGCGGCTGCACGAGAGCACTTCGTTGCTGCGCCGCCCCGAGGAGGTGCGCCTGGTCGTGTCCAGCGTCGGGGCCGCCGCGCTGCGCCCCACCCTGCTGGAAGACACACGGGCCACGGCAGCCGCCCGCGAGGACGCCGCCGCGACCGTGCCGCCCGTGGTGGTCGTGAAGCAGGCAGGCGAGAACATCGTGGTCCGCGGGGAGATCGTGACGGAGCACCACATGGACATCGTGGCCAGCCTCGGGCTGCTCGACGGTGCCGGGCCGCGCGCCGTCGTGGCGGCGGTCGGGCTGCTGTCGCTGCTGGTCGGTGCCGTGGCGGCCTACCTCTACCGCTACGAACGCCGGGTGTACGACCGCATGGGCGAGCTGCTCGTGGTCGCGACGCTGTTCGTCGGCATGATCGTGCTCACGCGGGCCGTGCTGTGGGTCTTCCCCGAGGTCTCCCCGTACACGATGCCGGTCGCCCTGGCGCCGATCCTGGCGACGCTGCTGATCTCGCCGAGGATCGGGCTCGTCATGACGCTGGTCACGGCGACAGGCGGCCTTCTCCTGGGCCTCACGAACGGACTCAGCGTCGCGGTGGTGCTGGTCTCGGGGATCACCGCGGTCGTGGCGATGTCCTCGCTCACGCAGCGGCGCAGCCTGGCCTACGCCGGTATCGCGATCGTGGGGGTGACGGCGGCGGCTGCGGGCGTCGCGACGCTGGCCGCCAGCGCGACGGTCGAGGCCGCGGGCGCGGCGGCGGGGTACGGGGCGGCGGGCGGGCTGATGTCCGTGGTGCTCGCGTACGGGCTGCTGCCCTTCTTCGAACATGTCTTCGGCGTCACGACCGACGTGCGCCTGCTCGAGTTGTCCAGCCCGTCGGCGCCGCTGCTTCGCGAGCTGATGGCCAAGGCGCCGGGCACGTACAGCCACTCGGTGCTGGCGGGCAGCCTCGCGGAGACGGCCGCCGACGCCATCGGTGCCAACCCCCTGCTCGCACGTGTCGGCGCGTACTACCACGACATCGGGAAGATCGCCCGCCCGGTGTTCTTCGCCGAGAACCTCAACGGCGGGGACAACCCGCACGACGACAAGACGCCGTGGCTGTCCGCGTCCATCATCACCGCGCACGTGCGCGACGGCATCCTGCTCGGCGAGCGGAACCGTCTGCCGCGTGAGATCGTCGAGATCATCCGCCAGCATCACGGGGACAGCCTCGTGGCGTACTTCTACGGCAAGGCGGCCGGCAGCGGGCAGCCGGTCTACGAGGCGGATTTCCGGTACTCCGGGGAACGTCCGCAGTCGCCCGAGGCCGCGCTGGTGATGCTGGCCGACAGCGTCGAAGCCGCGCTGCGCTCGATCAGCGGCCCCTCGCTGCCGGAGGTGGAGGCCGCCGTGCGCGAGGTCGTGCGCGAGAAGGTCGACGACAACCAGCTCGACGACTCCGCTCTGACGCTGGCGGACATCGAGACGGTCGTGCGCGTGTACGCCAGGATGCTGGTGAGCATCTACCATCCGCGGGTGAAGTACCCGAGCTGCCCGATGAGGAGGCCGCAGGATGCAGGTCAGCGTTACGAGCCATCGAGACCCTGAACCGCTCGCGCTCGATGCGTTCGAGCGGCTCGCGGCGTTCGTCCTCGAGCGCGAGGACGTGCCCGAGGCCTCGGAGCTCTCCGTCGCGCTCGTGAGCGCCGAGGAGATGGCGAACCTCAACGAGCGCTACCGGGGGAAGGACGGTCCGACCGACGTGCTCTCGTTCCCCTGCGACGACCCCTGCCCGGTCGTCGGCGACGAACCGGTCGCCCTGGGCGACGTCGTCATCGCCCCCGAGGTCGCCGTCGAGCAGGCCGCCGGGCACGGGGTGACCGTGGAGGCCGAGCTGAACCTGCTGCTGGTCCACGGCGTGCTGCACCTGCTCGGCTACGACCATGAGACCGACGAGGACGCGGCGGCGATGCAGGCGCGCGAGGAGACGCTCCTGCAGTCCTACGCGGACCTCGGCTAGGGAGGGCGCCGGTTGCGGTCGCGCTCGCTGCTCTGGAGCTTCAACTACGCCATCGAGGGGATCGTGTACGCGCTGCGCACCCAGCGCAACATGCGCCTGCATGCTCTGGCCGCGAGCGCGGTGCTGCTGCTCGCGCTCGCGCTGGGCCTCGGACGGCTCGAGCTCGTCGCGGTCCTGCTCACCATCTCCCTGGTCTTCGCGGCCGAGCTCGCGAACACGGCCATCGAGTCCGCCATCGACGTGGCGACGGAGACGTTCGACCCCATGGGCAAGGTCGCCAAGGACGTGGCCGCCGGGGCGGTCCTGGTGGCTTCGGTGAACGCGGTCGCCGTGGGCTACGTGCTGTTCTACCCTCGGCTCACGCCGAAGGCCGTTATCGCCATCCGCTTCATCGAGAGCGCGGACGCCCACCTGACGGTGATCGCGCTGGCTCTCACCTCGCTCGCCGTGCTGGCGGCCAAGGCGTTCAACCGGGAGCGCAACTTCCTCCGGGGAGGGTGGCCATCCGGGCACACGGCGCTCGCCGTCGCGGCGGCGACGGCGATCGGGTACGGGACGCGCTCCGGTCCCGCGCTGGTGGTCGGGTTGTTCATCGCCGCCCTGGTCGCGCAGAGCCGCGTGGAGGCCGAGGTGCACACCATCCCGCAGGTCGTCACCGGCGCGCTGCTCGGGTTCCTGATCACCACCGCGGTCTTTCAGATATCCTTGTGGTGATGGTCGTGATGGCTCTCATCTTCGGCGTCGCCCTCGTGGCATCTGCTGCCTTCGCGTCGTCGACGGTCACCGCCGTCGGCCTCGTGCCGCGGGGGCGTACGCGCCGCCTGGTGGAGTCCGACCGCCCTGGCGCGCACGCGCTGGAGCGGCTGCAGGACCAGCCCAGCCGCCTGTCCGCGAGCGCGGCCTTGATCCTGGGTGCGGCGTACGCCGGCGTGTCGGCGAGCACGGCGTGGGTCATCAAGGCCTCCTACCCGCCGCTGCCCTTCGCTGTGGCCGCGGCGCTGGGCTGGGCCGCGGGGGCGCTCATCGTGTACACGCTGGGCGAGGCGCTGCCGCGCACGCTGGCCGTCCAGAACCCCGAGCGGGTGGCTCTCGCCTTCTCGCCGGGGATGCGGAGGGCGGCGCGAGCCGTCGAGCCCCTGGCGGCGCTGATGGCCGGGCCCTGGCGGGGTCTGATGCGCCTGACCGGCGGGGCCGGCGCCGGCGTGCCGCCGTGGTCGGACACCGACGAGTACCGCGACGCCGTCAACGGCGACGGCGAGGAGGCCGAGCGGGAAGAGGCCGAGGAGGCCCTTCGCGACGCGGTCGCGGACTTCACGTCCAAGATCGTCCGGGAGGTGATGGTGCCCCGCACGGACATGGCCTCGCTGCCGGACACGGCCGGCGCGCAGGAGGCGCTCGACCTCATCGAGACGGCCGGCTACTCGCGGTTGCCCGTCTACCACGAGACGCTCGACGACATCCGCGGGGTGCTGTACGCGAAGGACCTGCTGCTGTGCGTGGGCCGTCGGTGCGAGGACGTCGACCTGACCTCCATCGCCCGGCCGGCGTACTTCGTGCCGGAGACCAAGCCGGTCGAGGAGCTCCTGCTCGAGATGCGCTCCAGGCCGCACATCGCGATAGTCGCCGACGAGTACGGGGGCACGGCCGGCCTCGTGACGATCGAGGACCTGCTGGAGGAGATCGTCGGCGAGATATTCGACGAGTACGACCGGCAGGAGCAGCTCGTGGTGGACCTCGGGGAAGGACGTTTCCTCGTGGACGCGCGCGTACCCGTGGACGAGGTCAACGAGCGCTTCGGCACGGCGGTGGACACCGAGGCGGACTCGGTGGGCGGTCTGGTCACCGAACTCGCCGGACGGATCCCCGAGACGGGGGAGGCGTTCGAGGTGGAGGGTCTGAGACTCGTGGTCGACGAGCGTGAAGGGACGCGCATCCGGCGGCTGGTGGTCGAGCCTGCGGGAGGCCGTGGCGGAGAGGAGACCGACCGATGAACGACATCACCCAGCCCGACCTGGCGCTGCTCGCGTTCGCCCGCGAGGCGCACGAGAACGCCTACGCCCCGTACTCCGGCTTCCGGGTGGGCGCCGCGGTGTACGCCGGCGGCGACATCTTCCAGGGCGTGAACGTAGAGAACGCGGCCTATGGCTCGACGGTCTGCGCGGAGCAGTCGGCGGTCTCCGCGGCGCTCGCGGCAGGTCACAAGGAGATCGACGCGATAGCGGTCGTCGGCGACTCCGAGGCTCCCACGGTGCCCTGCGGGAGGTGCAGGCAGGTCCTGGCGGAGTTCAACCCGAACATGCGCGTCATCATGGGCGGCCGGACCGATGCCGTCCTCGTCGCGGACTTGGAGGAGATCTTCCCGGAGCCCTTCGTTCGCGGGTATCTCGATCAGGACGACGAGAAGTGACTCGATCCGCGGCCTTCGGCCGCGGGCGCGCGGCGTGAGGCGGTGCGGCGGATGACCGAGGAGCGGGTGCGCAGCGGCTTCGCGGCGCTCGTGGGCCGCCCTAACGCCGGCAAGTCCACGCTGGTGAACGCCCTCGTCGGCACGAAGGTCGCGATCACGTCCGACACGCCGCAGACGACCAGGCACCGGCTGCGGGCGGTGGTCGACCGCGACGACGCGCAGATCGTGCTCGTCGACACGCCCGGCCTCCACAAGCCCGTCGACGCGCTGGGCGAGGAGCTCAACCGGTCCAGCCTCCTGGCTCTGGCCGAGGTGGACGCCGCCTGCATGGTGGTGGACTCCTCGGCGCCGGTGGGGAAGGGGGACGCCTGGGTGGCCGAGCGGGTCAGGGCTTCCGGGGCCCCCGGCGTGCTCGTGCTGACCAAGACGGACCTCGTCCCGCCGGACGCTGTCGCGGCGCAGGCGGAGCGGGCGATGGCCCTGGCGCCGTTCGAGCGCGTCGTGAACCTGTCCGCGCTGACGGGCGAGAACCTGGAGGGGTTCGTCGCCGCGGTGAGCGAGCTGCTGCCCGTGGGGCCGCGCTACTTCCCGCGCGACATGCCCACGGACCAGCCGCTCGAGGTGATGCTCGCCGAGTTCGTCCGTGAGAAGGTCCTGCTCAACACCCGCGAGGAGGTGCCGCACGCGGTCGGCGTGGCGCTCGAGGACCTGACGAGGGACGCACGCAAGGGCCTGACCGCCGTGAACGCTGTCATCTACGTCGAGCGCGAGTCGCAGAAGGGCATCGTGGTCGGAGCCGGCGGCGAGATGATCAAGCGCATCGGGACCGACGCGCGCACGGACCTCGAGCGACTGCTGGGCGAGCGCGTCTATCTGGACCTACGCGTCAAGGTGCGGAAGGACTGGCGCCGTGACGCGAGCCAGGTCCGCCGCTTCGGATACGGTGAGGGGCTGTGAGCTCCCGAGGCGACACGGCATCGGGCTCGGGTGCCCAGCTCGACCCCGCCTCGCTCGCCGCGAGCATCGACAGCACGCTGCTCTCGCCCACGACCGGTCTGGCGGCCGCCGCGGCGTGGCTCGCGCAGCAGCGCCCGCAGGGCTTCGCCGCCGTGGTCGTGGCGCCGTTCGTGGTGCCGCTGGCCGCCGAGCTGATGGCAGGCGGCTCCACGGCGGTGTGCTCGGTGGCCGGCTTCCCGCTGGGGTACGCCGCGACGGAGTCGAAGGCCGAGGAGGCGCGCCGCCTCGTGGAGCTGGGTTGCCGCGAGGTCGACGTGGTCATGAACGTCGCGGCGTTCCTGGAGGGCGAGCACGACCTCGTGCGCGGCGACGTCGCCGCCGTGGTCATGGCGGTGACGGCGGCCTCCAGCGGGCTCGGGCTCGTGAAGGTGATCCTGGAGACCGGCTACCTGGCGGAACGAGACGTGCCGGTCGCATGCCGCCTGGCCGAGGAGGCCGGAGCGGCGTTCGTGAAGACCTCCACCGGCTTCGGGCCGCGAGGGGCCGGCGTCGCGGACGTGCGCGCGATGCGCGAGGCGGTCGGGCGCCGCCTCGGGGTGAAGGCCGCCGGCGGCATCCGCGACCTGTCCTCGGCGTTGGCGATGATCGAAGCCGGCGCGGACCGCCTGGGCACCTCGGCGGCGACGTCCATCCTGGAGGAAGCGCGCGCGCAGGCGGGCCGGACCTGATGCCCGCGTACCGGCTCCGTGCCCTGGTGCTCCGCAAGACCAAGCTCGGCGAGACCGACCTCATCGTCACGCTGCTGGCCGAGGACGGACGGCAGGTCCGCGCGGTCGCCAAGGGCGCGCGCAAGCCCGGCGCCCGCATCGGCGGCAAGCTCGAACCGCTCTCGACCGCGGACCTCCTCCTGCACACCGGGCGGAACCTGGACGTGGTCGCCGAGGCTCAGCTGGTAGACGGCCGGGCCGGCCTCCTGGCGGACTACGAGCGTACGACCGCTGCGTCCGTCGTCGCCGACGTTCTGGACAAGCTCTCGCAGGAGGGTCTGGCCGAGGAGCGGTTCTTCGCCCTGGCGGAGGCCGCACTGGGCGAGCTCGAGCGCGCGGACGGGGCAGCCGTCGGCGGGCTCGTCGCCGCGTTCCTGGTGAAGGCGCTGGCCATGGCGGGCTACCGCCCTGCCGTCGGCTCGTGCGCGCGCTGCGCGAGGGAGGAGGCCGACGGCGACGTCTTCAGCTTCGAGGCCGGCGGCGCGCTGTGCGGGGAGTGCGCGCAGCGCGACGAGACCGGCTCGGCGCGCTTCGCGCGCGAGGCACGCGAGGCACTGGCGGCGCTGCTGGCGGCGAGGATGCGCGAGGTGCCCGAGCTCGGCGTGCCCGACGCCGTCGTGCGGGAGTGCATCGGGGTGCTTCGGGCGTTCCTCGGCTACCATACGGGAGCGAGGCTGCGCTCGCTGGACGTGTTCACGGGAGGGTGACGCGGGTCCGAGGTCGATCGGCAGCCGGCGGACGGCGCGCCGACCGCGTGCGCGCGTTGACCCCCTCGACGGCCCTCGGCTAGCATTCAACGCGCATCGCCGCTGCTCCTCGGCCAGGTCGAGGAGCGTGCGACCGCGTATCCTCGACCCCGAAGGGCCGGCATGACCGCACTCACCTTCCAGGACATGATCCTGCGCCTCTCGCAGTACTGGGCCGACCAGGGCTGCGTGGTCGTGCAGCCGTACGACATGGAGGTCGGTGCGGGCACCTTCCATCCCGCCACGGCGCTGCGCTCGCTCGGCCCGGAGCCCTGGCGCACCGCCTACGTGCAGCCAAGCCGGCGCCCCACCGACGGGCGCTACGGCGAGAACCCGAACCGCCTGCAGCACTACTACCAGTACCAGGTCATCCTCAAGCCCTCGCCCGACGACGTGCTCGACCTGTACTTCGACTCGCTGCGCGCCATCGGCGTCGAGCCCACGGAGCACGACGTGCGCCTCGTGGAGGACGACTGGGAGTCCCCCACGCTCGGCGCGTGGGGCTTGGGCTGGGAGGTATGGCTCAACGGCATGGAGGTCACCCAGTTCACCTACTTCCAGCAGGTGGGCGGCATCGAGTGCCGTCCCGTTCCCGCCGAGATCACCTACGGGCTGGAGCGGCTCGCCATGTACATCCAGGGCGTGGACAGCGTCTTCGACCTCACCTGGGCTACCGGCCCCGACGGGCTGGCGTTCACCTACGGCGACGTCTTCCTGCGCAACGAGCGCGAGTACTCGGCGTACAACTTCGAGACCGCCGACGCCGAGATGCTCTACCGGCTCTTCGAGACCTACGAGAACGAGTGCCGACGGGCCCTCGAGGCGGGCCTCACGCTGCCCGCCTACGACTACGTGCTCAAGTGCAGCCACGTGTTCAACCTGCTGGATGCCCGAGGAGCGATCTCGGTGACCGAGCGGGCCGGCTTCATCGGCCGGGTGCGGGCCATGGCCAAGGCATGCTGCGAGGCGTACGTTGGGAAGACCACCCCCGCCGAGGCCGCCGAGGCGGAGCACCTCGCCGTGACCGAGGGCGGTGAGCGCTAGGATGGCGGATGCGCCGGCGCGCACGCTGGTCTTCGAGATCGGTACCGAGGAGATCCCCTCGGTCCCGCTCTACGCGGCCGTGACGGACCTGCGCTCCGACGCCGAGCACGCGCTGAAGGAGGCCCGCCTCCTCTACGCGGATCTCACCGTGCAGGCGTCTCCTCGGCGCATCGCGCTCACCGTCACCGAGCTCGCCGAGCGCGCGGAGGACGTGAGGTCGCGCGTGCGGGGTCCGGCGGCCAAGGCCGCCTTCGATGCTCACGGCAGGCCGACCAGGGCCGCGGAGGGCTTCGCCCGCTCTCGCGGCGTGGACGTGGCGAGCCTCGTCGTGGAGTCCTCCGACGGAGGGGAGTACGTCTTCGCCGTCGTCGAGGAGGCCGGCCGGCCCGCCGCGGAGCTGCTCCCGGATCTGCTGGCCCGCCTTGCCGAAGACATCGATTGGCCGAGGTCCATGCGGTGGGGCTCGGGGGAGACCCGCTTCTCGCGGCCGGTGCGCTGGCTGCTCGCGCTGTACGGCGCCGACGTCGTGCCCGTACGGTTCGCCGGCCTGACCGCGGGCCGCCTCACCTGGGGCCACCGCTTCCTGGCCGCCGGCCCGCACGAGGTGGCCTCCGCCGAGGAGTACCCGCTGGCGCTGGACCGCGGGCTGGTCGTGGTGGACGCCGAGTCCCGCGCGCGGGGGATCGAGGCCGCGATGGCGGCCGCCGCGGCTGCCGAGGGAGCCGAGGCCGTCGTGCCCGAGACGACATTCGCCGAGGTCGTGAACCTCGTCGAGTCGCCCACCGTGGCGGTGGGCCGTTTCGACGAGGAGTTCCTCGTGGTGCCGCGCGAGGTGCTGGAGACCGCCATGGAGTCCCACCAGCGCTACTTCCCGCTGCAGGACGGAGGGGGCAGGCTGCTCAACGCCTTCGTCGTGGTGCACAACGGCGACCCCGAGCGCACGGAGGGCATCGTGCGGGGCCACGAGCGCGTCATCCGCGCGCGCCTGGCCGACGCCGCGTTCTTCTACACCGAGGACCTCAAGATCCCGCTGGCCGACCGTTTGCGGCGCCTCGAGGAGATCGTCTTCCAGGAGCGTCTCGGCACGATGGCCGACAAGGCGCGGCGCGTCGAGCGGCTCGCCGGCGCTCTCGCCGAGATGCTGGACGCCACGCCGGAGGCCCGGGCGTACGCCATGCGCGCCGGGTGGCTCGCCAAGGCCGACCTGGTGAGCGGCGTGGTGGTGGAGTTCCCGTCGCTGCAGGGCGTCATGGGCCGCTACTATGCGCTGGCGGCCGGAGAGGACCAGGGGGTCGCCGAGGCGATCCTCGAGCACTACCGGCCCCGCTTCGCGGGGGACGAGCCGCCGGCGTCCACGCCGGGCAAGCTCGTGTCGATGGCGGACAAGCTGGACACGCTCGCCGGCATCTTCGCGATCGGGCTGCAGCCCACCGGCTCGGCCGACCCTTACGGGTTGCGCCGCGCCGCGATCGGCGTGCTGTCGATCCTGCTCGCGACGGGCGCCCGGTTCTCGCTGGCACGTGCGGTGGACGAAGCGCTGGGCGGGTACGGCGAGACGCTGGCCGGCGTGCAGGTTCCGAGCGTGCGCGAGGAGGTCGTCGCCTTCGTGGCCGCCCGTCTCGAGGGGATGCTGCGCGAGCGCGGGCATGCCTACGACACGGTCGACGCCGTGCTGGCCGTCGCCGGCGACGACCCCGCCGACGCCGAGGAACGCGCCGCGGCGCTCACCTCGTTCCGCTCTGGCGAGACCGCGATCGAGGACCTCTCGGTCGCCTACACGCGTGCGCGCAACCTCTCCGACCCGGGCCTGGGCGTGCAGGCCGACCCGCAGATGATGGGCGCCGAGGAGCTCGCGCTCTTCGACGCGCTGGCCGCCGCCGAGGAGCGTGCGACCGCCGCCTTCGCGGGGCGCGACTACGCCGGCGTGCTCGGCGTGCTCGCCGAGCTGCGCGGCCCGATTGACGCGTTCTTCGACGCGGTGCTGGTCATGGACCCCGACGAGACGTTGCGCGTCAACCGCCTGCGCCTGCTGAACCGCTTCGTCGCGCTGTTCTCGCGTTTCGCCGACATCTCCAAGCTGGCCGGCTGACCGGGCGCGGGGGTCGCGCCAAGAGGGTAGAAGCCGAGTCATGAGGGAGGAGAGCACCGTCGTCTACATCCTGTCAGACTCGCTGGGCGAGACCGCGGCCGCCGTCGCGAAGGCGGCGCTCGCCCAGTTCGAGCCCGGTACGTTCCGTACCGAGAGGCTGCCGAAGGTGTCCTCGGTGGCGCAACTCGAGGATATGGTGCGGGCGGCGTGCACCGAGCGCTGCGTCTTCTTCTACACGCTGGCCGACCCCGCGCTGCACGCCGAGATGGACCGGATCGTGATGGACACCGGCGCGCGGTGCGTCGACGTGCTCGGCCCGGCGGTGCGCGTGCTCTCGGAAGCGGCCGGCACGCCCCCTCGCGGCGTCGTGGCCGCGCTGCGCCGGACCGATCGCGGGTACTTCGAGCGGATCGAGGCGCTCGAGTTCGCGGTCGCGCACGACGACGGCCGCAATCCCCAGGACCTGGACAAGGCCGACGTCGTCCTGCTCGGCGTCTCGAGGACCTCCAAGACGCCGCTCTCCATGTACCTTGCGTTCAAAGGCTACAAGGTGGCGAACGTCCCGCTGGCGCCGGGTGTGGAGCCGCCCAAGGAGCTCCACGAGATCGACCCCTCCAGGCTCTTCGGTCTCGTGCAGGATGCCGAGCTGCTGGCCCACGTGCGGGCCCGCCGCCTGACCGAGCTCGGGACCTACGCCAGGAACTACGCCGAGGTGGAAGCGGTCGAGAGGGAGATGGAAGCCGCGCGCGTCCTGATGAGGCGCCTCGGCGCCGTCGTCGTGCGCACGGACAACAAGGCGGTCGAGGAGACAGCCCAGGAGATTATCCGCTATCTTGGAACGCAGTCTCTGTAGGCCTTCCCGAGCGGCGCGCACGAGTGAGGGAGCGTGTGCGCCGCGGGCGTTCGACCGGCGAGGGATACCCACGATAGCGAGGACCGCCCGGGTGCGTGCCGATGCCGGCCGCACCCGCCTCGCAGTCGGAGCGAGAGAAGGGGAGAGAGTTGTCCGAAGAGAAGCGTGTCCATTCGTTTTCCGAGGGCGACGCGTCCATGAAGTACGTGCTCGGCGGCAAGGGCGCCAACCTCGCCGAGATGACGCGGCTGGGGCTGCCCGTCCCGCCTGGGTTCACGATCACCTGCCAGACCTGCGTCGAGTACTACGAGGCCGGGCGCCGCTTCCCCGAGGGGCTCGAGGCCGAGATCGCGCGGCACGTGGAGCAACTGGAATCGCGGATGGGCAAGCGGCTCGGCGATCCCGTCGACCCGTTGCTCGTATCGGTGCGCTCCGGCGCTCCGTTCTCGATGCCGGGGATGATGGACACCATCCTCAACCTCGGCCTGAACGACAGCTCCGTCGCCGGGCTCATCGAGCAGACCGGCAACGAGCGCTTCGCGCAGGACTCGTACCGCCGCTTCATCCAGATGTTCAGCAAGGTCGTCCTCGGTGTGGAGGGCGACCTCTTCGAGAACGCCATCACCGCCGTGAAGCAGGCGCGCGGCGTGCGCAACGACGTCGACCTCACCGCCGAGGACCTCGCGAACCTCGTCGGGCAGTTCAAGGGCATCGTGGCCGACCACGTCTCGTCGGCCGACTTCCCCGCTCTGGCGGCCGACGGGCGCGTCGTCTTCCCGCAGGAGGTGTCGCTGCAGCTCCGTCTTGCCATCGAGGCGGTCTTCAAGAGCTGGATGAACCGCCGCGCCATCGACTATCGGCGGCTCTACCGGATCCCCGACGAGCTCGGCACCGCCGTGAACGTGCAGACGATGGTCTTCGGCAACAAGGGGGAGACGTCGGCCACCGGCGTCGCGTTCACCCGCAACCCCGCCGACGGCACCAAGGAGTTCTACGGCGACTTCCTCACGAACGCCCAGGGTGAGGATGTCGTCGCCGGCATCCGGAACACCGAGCCCATCGCGAAGCTGAGACACGTCCTCCCGGAGGCCGGGCAGGAGCTCGAGCAGGTCTTCGTGACGCTGGAGAACCACTACCGCGACATGTGCGACATCGAGTTCACCATCGAGCAGGGCAAGCTGTGGATGCTGCAGACGCGCGTTGGCAAGAGGACGGCGCGCGCGGCCCTGAAGATCGCGGTGGACATGGTGGCCGAGGGGCTGATCACGCGCCAGGAGGCCGTCCTGCGGATCGACCCCGACCAGCTCGACCAGCTGCTCCACCCGCAGTTCGATCCGGACGTACCCGTCGAAGCGGTCGCCAAGGGCCTGAACGCCTCGCCGGGCGCGGCGGTGGGCGAGGTCGTCTTCACCGCCGACGACGCGGAGAGCGCCGCGGCCGACGGGCGCAAGGTCATCCTCGTGCGCTGGGAGACCACGCCCGACGACCTGCACGGCATGGTCGCCGCCCAGGGGATCCTCACGAGTCACGGCGGCAAGACGAGCCACGCCGCTGTCGTGGCTCGCGGCATGGGCAAGCCCTGCGTGTGCGGCGCCGAGGCGCTGCGCATCGACGCCGAGCACAGGCTCGCCCGCATCTCGGGCACCGACATCGAGCTGCGCGAGGGCGACCTGATCTCGATCGACGGCACGACCGGCACGATCGTGATGGGGGCCGTGGAGCTGATCCCGCCCAAGCCCACCGACGAGTTCGCCACCATCCTCGGATGGGCTGACGAGTTCCGCACGATGGGCGTCCGCGTGAACGCCGACACCCCCGAGGACGCGGTGCGCGGGCGCGAGCTCGGAGCGGCCGGCATCGGGCTCGCGCGGACGGAGCACATGTTCCTCGGCGACCGGAAGCAGATCGTGCAGGACATGATCCTCGCCGAGGACGCCGCCACCCGCGAGAAGGCGCTGGCGCAGCTGCTCGAGGTCCAGACACAGGACTACCTGGGCATCTTCGAGGCGATGGACGGGCTGCCCGTGACGGTGCGCCTGCTCGACCCCCCGCTGCACGAGTTCCTCGACAACCCGCGCGAGCTGGAGGTCGCGCTGTGCCGGCTCCAGGCCTCGGGCGCGGATCCCGGCGCGCTGGCGGAGAAGCGCACCCTGCTGCACAGGATCGACAGCATGGCCGAGGCCAACCCGATGATGGGGCTCCGCGGCTGCCGGCTGGGCATCATGCACCCGGAGATCTATGGGATGCAGGTGCGTGCGATAACCGACGCGGCGTGCAAGCTGCGCAAGCGGGGCAAGGACCCGCACCCGGAGATCATGATCCCCCTGGTCAGCATCGTGACGGAGCTGGAGACGCTGCGGGCCGAGACCGAGGAGATCGTGCGCGACGTCCAGGCCGAGAACGGCTGCGCGTTCGAGATCCAGATCGGCACGATGATCGAGATCCCGCGCGCGGCGATGACGGCCGACGAGATCGGGACCATAGCGGACTTCTTCAGCTTCGGCACCAACGACCTGACGCAGATGGCGTTCGGCTTCTCCCGCGACGACATCGAGGGCAAGTTCCTGCCGCGCTACCTGGACCGGAAGATCCTGCCGCGGAATCCCTTCGAGACGCTCGACCCGGGCGTGGCGCAGTTCGTCGAGATGGGCGTGCAGCGGGGCCGGAGGGTCAACGAGGGCCTGAAGTGCGGCGTGTGCGGGGAGCACGGCGGCGACCCCGAGTCGGTGAAGGTCTTCCACGGCATCGGTCTCGACTACGTGTCGTGCTCGCCCTACCGTGTCCCGCTGGCCCGGCTGGCGGCCGCCCAGGCCGCGCTGGCCGAGACCGCGCAGGTCTTGGACAACCGGTGAGGATCGGCGGCCTCGCTGCCCGGAGCGGCGCGCTCCTGGGGCCGGCCCGCTCGTTGCGGCCGGAGCGCTCTCGGCTACGATAGGTGGAACGCTGCGGTCCCGAGCGAGGGGGAGGCGTGAGCAGGAGCACCAAGCTCTACCAGCAGCCGCGCTCGCCGCTCATCCAGGGGCGGTCGCGCATCGAGCGCCCGTCGTGGCAGCCGTGGCTCGTCGGGTCGGCTTCCGCGATAGCCCTCATGGGCCTCTCGCTGGCCGCGGCGTGGTCGCTCGCCGCGAAGCGCACCCGTGACGCCATGCTCTCCGGCGCCCCGGTCAACGCCGCCGTGCTGGTCGCGGTAGGGGCGCTCGCGTGCGGTCTGGGAGTGCGGGTCGCCACGGGGCTCGGGGTCAGGCGCAGGTGGCTGATGGGCTCGGTCGTGGGCTACGCGGCCATGTGGTTCGCATGGGCGGCCCGGGGCCTGTGGACCTGAGCCCCCTCACCCGTGCGGAGGCCGAGGCCGCCGAGCGCCGGCGGCTCTCGCCGCTCGCGGCGCTGTCCTCGGCGAGCAGGGGGCGCGTGAGGCCGCTGGAGCCCGACCCGCTGCGCACCGAGTTCCAGCGCGACCGCGACCGTATCATCCACTGCAAGGCGTTCCGGCGCCTGTCGCACAAGACGCAGGTGTTCCTGGCGGCCGAGGGCGATCACTACCGCACACGGCTGACCCATACGCTGGAGGTTGCCCAGATCGCGCGCTCCATCGCGCGCGCGATGAGGCTGAACGAGGACCTGACCGAGGCGATCGCGCTCGGGCACGACCTGGGCCACACGCCGTTCGGTCACATCGGTGAGGACGCGCTGAACGCGGCGCTGGCCGAGGTGGCCCGGACCGGGGAGTACGCCGACGTCCCGGCGCCGTTCCACCACCACCTGCAGTCGCTGCGGGTCGTGGAATCGCTCGAGTACGAGGGCCGCGGACTGAACCTGACCTGGGAGGTGCGCGACGGGATCGCGAACCACACGGGGGACGACCGGGCGGCGACGCTGGAGGGCCGCATCGTGGCCATCGCCGACAGGATCGCGTACGTGAACCACGACATCGACGACGCGATGCGCGGGGGCGTGCTCACCGAGGACGAGCTGCCCTCGGCGTCCACCGACGTCCTCGGCCATGACCACGGGAGGCGCATCACCACGATGGTCGCGGACATGGTCGAGACCTCGCTGGCCTCGGGGGACATACGTATGAGCGAGCCGGTGTGGGCTGCGATGGCGAGCTTGCGGGACTTCCTGTTCGACCGCGTCTACCTCTCCTCGGCGGCGAAGTCCGAGGAGCCCAAGGCGTTCAAGGTGGTGCAGGCTCTGTTCACGCACTACCTCGAGAACCCGGGCAGCCTGCCCGGGGAGTACCGACCGGAACGCCGCGAGGAGCTCCCCCGTCGCGTGACCGACTACATCGCGGGGATGACCGACCGCTTCGCGATCCGCGACTACGAACGGCTCTTCGTGCCGCGCAAGTGGATGGTGTAGGGCCGCGGAGCCCACGCCCGAACCTCTCTATATTCCCCTCCAGGCGGCGCCGCTGCGCCGGCGTTGCCATTATG
>JACUUM010000046.1 GCA_014859305.1 Coriobacteriia bacterium | reverse complement strand
CGCAGCGGTCAGCGTGATGCTCGCGCTGCTCGTGTACGCCGAGGCCGCGTCGTGGGTCAGCGCCGGCTTGGTGGCGTCGATGCGCACCGTCCGGTGCGCTGTCTCCCCCCACACCGAACCGTTGCCGGCCTTGACGTGGAAGTACCACACCCCGTCGCTGTTCGCGGTCACGTCCGCCGAGGTGCCGGACGTCTCCGGGTCATCGTCGGGGACGGTGGAGGTGTTCTTATCGAAGACGTACGAGTACTGGGTCGCCCCGCCGCCCGCCGTCCAGCTGAACGACACGTCGCGCGACGGGTACCAAGTGGACGGAACGGGATGGGTCGAGGACGTCAGGTCGGTGACGGAAGGCGGGACCCCGACCTCGTACCAGTCGCTGCCGTTCGTGGTCCGCAGGATCGTCCCCGACGCGCCGACGGCGACCGCGGTCGTCCCGCCGGCGGCCGCCACGCCGCGCAGCGCGACAGCACCCGTGGGGTTCATCAGCTGCGTCCAGTTCTGCCCGCCGTCGCTGGTCCGCAGGATGACCCCGACGTCCCCGACGGCCCATGCCTCGCTGCTCGGAGGACCGGCTGTGGCGACGGCTCGCAGGGCGGAGGTGACGCCTGTGTTCCCCTGCGTCCACGTCGTCCCGCCGTCGGTGGTGTAGTACGCGCGCCCCCCCGCGCCCACCGCGATGCCCCACGCCGTGCTGCCGAAGGACACGCCGTACAGCGGGCCCGTGCCCGCGAACGAGGCCTGCTTGAGCCAGGCGTTCTCGCCGTAGCCCCTCGAGGTGTCGTAGTTGTAGACGATCCCGTCGTCGTGCTGCGTCTTATCGCCGAACAGCTCCTTGAACTCGTCGGAGCCGACGGCCCACCCCAGGTCGGCGGACACGAAGTCCGCAGCGTAGAACTTCCCGAGGCCGACTTCCTTCGCATCGGGCTGCTCCGGATCGGTCGAGTACTCCCGAGCCTTGTAGACCAGGTTGAACGGCCACTGCTCCCCGCCGTCGAACGACGAGAACGCCACCGGCGCCTCGTCCGTATCGGCGAGGCCCCCGAACGCCATCCCGGCGCCGGCCGAGATGATGTCCACGTCGTGGAGGTCGGGGAGGTAGAAGGGGTCGCCGATGTTCTCGTGGCGCACCTCCCAGCCCGGATCCGTCTTGCGGATGAGCGCCCCGCTCTGGCTGACGGCCCACACCTTCCCGGCCTTCGCGCTGACGCCCCGCAGGTCGTACCCGCCGCCGGAACGCGTGACGGCCCACGTAGCCCCGCCGTCGACGGTCCTCACGATCGTGCCGCCGGTGCCCACCGCGTACCCCACCGACGCATCCGCGAACGCCACCGCCCGCAGATCGGCGGTCGTCACCGGCGCGGCCGAGGCGCGGGCGGGCGGCGTCGCGACCGACAGCGGCATCGCGAGCGCGAGGGTCAGGACACTAGCGAGGGCAGCGGTGACGAGACGGCGTGCGGGAACTGTTGTCATGCGGCGCTCCTGCCGAAAGAGGCCGTGCCGGCGGCTCCGTCCTCGGCTGACTGTTGACGAGACTCGTAGCAACGCCAGCGCCGGGAAGCGGCAGGCGGCGGTATCAGCGCAGAATCTCCACAGCGGCGCCGGTCAGGGGCTTGAGCAGGTCGCGGGCCCTGACGTCGTCGGAGGCCATCTCCAGGACCAGACGTATGCTTCCGTCGCTCAGCGCCAGGACGGCGAGGTGGCGCCGTGTACCGAAGTACGCCGTCCGGCCCTTCACGTCCACGCTCCGTGCGTCGTCGGGATAGTACGTCTTCACGTCGCGGGCGATGGCTGCCTCGGAGTCGCTCTTGCTCCCATGCTGCTCGGCCATGACCACGAGCTGGAGGATGGGGCTCTTCCCCTCCGGGATGTAGTTGCGCCACAGGATGAACGGGTCCGCCACGATGCCCTGCGCCACGAAGCCGGTGAGCTTGTCGGGCACGTAGTCCGTCAGGTTCGCGACGGGCCCCTCCGGCGGCCTCTCGCCGCCGTTGCCGCCACCGTTGCTTCCGCCGCCGTCGCCGCCGTCGCCGTTGTCGCCGCCGTTGTCGCCGCCGCCGCCGTTGCCCGAGCCGCTGCCGCCTCCCGAGCTCCCTCCCGCGGGGATCTTGCCCGCGACGACGGCCTTCAGCTTCTGCGCGGATCCGCTGTCCGATGGATCGAGCTTGACGAGCTCCTCGAGGGCCAGGCGCGCCGCCGCGAGGTCCTTGTCCCTGATGGCCTCCTCGGCCTTCTTGCGCAACTCCTCGATGCGCTTGTGACGGTCGCAGGTGGTGACCTCGGTGCGGACCCCGTGCTCGCCCACCTCGCTCGCCGTTACCTGCGTCTCACGCGTGTCGTCGGAGATCAGCTCGCCCCACGTGCACATCACGATGGTGCCGGTCTTGACCCTCACCTTGGTCTCGGGCCACATCCGCCACGCCGCGGCCGCGAGGGCGACGAGAACGATCGGCACGACGTAGAGCAGGCGTTTCTTCATGGAAGAACCTCCGTAGAGGCGCCTTCGGCCGGCGCCTTCGGCCTCGAGCCTGGAAGCAACCGCCGGGCCAGTATCAGGATACTCACGAGAGTCGCAGCCGCTGCGAGATGGAGAAACGGTGTAGGCAGCCGCTCGAAGACTATGTAGGCGTACTCGGTGCCGTAGTCCTGCTGCACCTCGGGCGGGATCCAGCTCACCCACGTGTGGAGCGGAGTCCCCCCCAGCGGCGTCAGCGCGGCGCCCGAGGAGGCCAGCGCCGCGAGCGCCGGCACGGCGGGAAGGCGGCGACCGGCGAAGGCGGCGAGCGCGAGCAGCCCTCCCGCCAGGGCGAGCCACGCTCCGAGCGCCTCGAAGCCTCGCATCGCGAAGACGGCGTCGAACGCGTCGCCGGAGGAGCGCATCCCGTGCACGGTGACGCGCAGCGCCGGCGCCGCCAGGGCGACCGCCGCCGACGCGAGGGCGGCGACAGCGAGCGAGCGACCGAGAACGTCCGCGCGGGAAGGGGCCGCCGGCCGCCTTCCGGCCGGAAGCGGCACGGCCGCGCCGATGCCGAGCGCCACGAGCACGGAGGCCCCCAGCACCGGGCCGGCGAGAAGGGGGCGCGGACCGAACATCCCGGTGGCCTGCTCGAGGAACGTGAGCCCCGAGATCAGGACGGGGGCCGCCAACAGCGCCGGTCCGACGAGACCGAGGCGGCGGCGCGCCGCGAGCCACACCGCCGAGGCGGTCGCGAACGCAGCCGCGACCGCATAGGAGCCCACGGACAGGAGTTGGGTGCCCGTCACCCCGTACCCGGCGACGAGCGCGGCCGCGGTCAGAAGAGAGCCGCCGGCGTAACCGGCGACCACCGCGCGAACCGGACGGGACCGCGCGAGCCACCCGAGCGCCGCGAGGCCGGCCACCCAGAGCACGCCGGCGAGCAGCATCATGGCCTGCTCGTCGAGGAAGCGCACCACCGGAGAGAAGGAGCTCGGCCTCTCCCAGTTGGCGAGCACCCCCGCACCCGCCACGGCGGCGAGCAGCACGCCCGCGAGCGGCGTCCAGTCGCGACGCATGCGCCAGCACGAACCCACGACCGCGAGCATGGCGGCCGCGCCCCAGAGCGAGGTCGTGACGAACACGACGATCGAGCCCGCCGGGGCATCGGAGTACCGGTACGCGGAGACGAGCAGCGGAGCGAGCGCCGCCGAGGCGCCGGCGACGGCGGAGACGGACCATCCGAGCGCGCCTAGCGCGCGAGCGTCCGTACGGGTGGGCGGACGGAACAGCAGCAGCAGGCCGAGGGCCGTGACAGCACCCACGGCCGAGGCGAGCGCGGCCGGAGGAGCGATCCTGTCCGCCACGCCGTGCAGTACGACGGCGGCGGCGGCGGCCAGGGCCAGCGCGGCCGCGGCGAGGATGAGCGTCAGCGACGATGCCGGCCCTTCCCTTCCCGTCGGGGGAGAGGGGCCGGGACCGCCGGCGGGCCGCCTACGTGGGGGGAGGCCGAGAATCTCTCGGCCTCCCCCGTCGAGGCAGGTGTCGTTACCCGCACTCAGCACGCAACTGCTACTTGTTGTGGCAGTTCTCGCACACGCCGCGGTTGTCCATCCTGAGCAGCGCGTTGCTGTTCGTGGGAGGGACACCGCCGGAACCGGAGTCGGGCAGCGGGTCCGTGGCGTTGTCGATGTTCGCGTAACCGGTCATGACCGCGCTGGAACCGTGTGCCACGTGGCACGTCATGCAGTCGATCCAGTCGGTCGCGTCCACGCTGCCGACATCGCCGGAACCGTGAGCGACCGGCAGCGGATTGCCGGTGATGATCAGCGAACGCGCGCCCGCGAAGTTGCTGAGCGGCACGTTGACCGGGTGACGGTGGCGCGTGATGAAGCCCCAGCCGTCGCCTGCGTTGTACTCGCTGGCCTGGACCACGTACTGCGTGTGACACGCCGCGCACCAGACGCTCATGCCCCTGCTGACATCCTCACCGGGAGCCTTGGCGTACATGGGCGTGGTGTAGTTCGGGTCGTAGCCGTCGACCTGGACGGCGCCGGGCTCGTGCAGGAGCCAGCCGCCACCGGGGTAACCGGGCTCGTTCGAGATGACCCACGGATCCGGAGTCGGGTTCTGCGGGTCGCCAGAGTCGATGTAGCCGCCGACCTGCACGCCGTTGACGAGGTCCTTCAGCAGCCGGTAGTTGCTGCTGCCGTGGACGTCGTGGCACGACGAGCACGACATCTGGATCTTCGGTCCCTCGCCTTCAGCCTGGCCGGGGACCCAGTTGTTGATGCCGTTCTCGCCCCCGCCGTAGGCACCCCACTCGGTGCCGTTCATCAGGTGGGCCGCAGGGAAGATGGTCTCGTCGAAGCCGCCGCCGTTCAGCATGCCGAACGGCGTGTTGCCGACGAGCGTGCCCTCGTAGATACCGGTCTCCACGTTCGTGTCGGCGCCCAGACTCACGGCGTCATGGCACGTGTAGCAGAACTGGTAGTTCTCGGTGGCCGTGGAGATGAGCAGGGCGCTTCCGCTGCCGGTGCCGGTCGACCACGTGATCGGGCTGGCCGCCGTGTGCGCACGGTGACAACCGGCGCACGCGTCGGTGTCCATGGTGTAGCCGCCGTGGATGGAGAAGTTGGCGTAGGCTGCGGCAGGGACCATGAGGAGGAGCGCCGCGGCGAGTACTGCTATCGCTATGGAAGCCTTGCGCACTTTCATCACCCCTCTCCCTGTCCGGACAGGTGTCGCTGTCGTCTCGCCATCACCGCGAACAGACCTCCGGCGACCAGGACGGGGACCACGGGCAGCTTCGATGCGGAACCGGACAGGCCGGCCAGCATCGGAGTGACGTGGTCCTCGATGAACGGGTCGGCCTTGGGCTGGACGAAGGTCGTGAGCTTCTTCGAAGCCCACCACATGCTGCCGTCGCCGAGGGTAGCCTTCCACCCGTTGTGGAGCTCACCGTGGCTGCCGTTCAAGTACAGCTCGGCCAGGATGTTCGCCTTGGTGTCGTACTTCATGGCCCCTGCGGGGCACGTGAAGACGCACGAGGGCCAGTGGGCGAGCTCGGGGACGGCCGCGATCTCCGCGGCGCTCGACTTCGTGGGAAGCGGATTGCCGTAAGCGGCGTCCAGGGCGTCGTCGGCCCCTGCGCGCCCGTAGCACATCGTGCACTTCCACGCTTTCGGGGCGAGATGCGTGTCGCTTCCGGAACCCACCTTGGGGTAGCCGCCGCGACCGCAGTCCGCCACGCACTGGTACGTGCAGGTCTTGCCGTTGTTCGTGCCACCCGGGTTGCACAGCTCCGGGTCGACGGACACGGCGCCGGTCTCCTGCTTCTTGATCGCGCCGAAGGGACAGCGCGGAGCGCAGGGTGGCGAAGGACAATGCCAACAGCTGTACCTGAGGAACGGACCGTTGTCGATGCGGTTCTGCGACTTGATGATGACACGCTGGTCGGGAGCCGTCTTGTGGACACCCGGGTTCAGCGCCTTCATCTTCCACGTCCGCTTGCAGGAGATGACACAGCCGTTGCACCGCATGCACTTGTCGGCGTCCTGAAGGATCGCCATCACGTTACTCACTGATCGTCACCTCCTTATGCCTTCTCGATCCAGCAGAGACAGGCCTTGTACTCGGGGATGGTCGTGTTCGCGTCACCCGCGTCTATGCAGATGTCGTTCGCGCGGCTGCCTGTCGACAGGCCGCGGTCTCCCCAGTGCCATGGGATCGCGACGACGCCCTTTGCCACGCGCTGGTTCAGCTCACCGCCCACGCCCACGCGGGCACGGAAGCCCTGCGCGAGAACAGCTCCGTACATGTTGTCTCCCTGGTCTACCGACTCGCCGCGAGCGCTGATGACGTTGACCAGGTCGCCTGTGCGGATGCCGAAATCCCTGGCGTCCAGCGAGTTGATCTCGATCCACGGCTCGGGCTCGGCCTCGACGTTGTAGGGGTTGTTGCGGGTGATCGGACCGCCCTGGAAGTGCTCGACGCAACGGATGCTCGTCAGAGCCAGAGCGTTCGCCAGCGTCTTCCCGGCCGGTATCGCACCACCGTCCCTGCCGACCACGGGCGTGTCCGCGGGAACGAGTTCCCACGCCGCGTTGCCCCTGGTGTTGCGACCCCAGACTGCGGCCAGGTCGGCCTTAGGGGTCTCGTAGGGCTCCGTGTGAGCCGGGAAGCGGCCCGGGAGCACGTGCGGCGCCGTCGTGCCTGAGAGGCAGTTGTCGGGCTTGTCCGCGAGCTTGTGATAGAAGCGGTACCAGCGCGAGTAGTTGAGCGTGCGGCCCGCGAGCCCCGTGCTCGTGACGTAGAGACGCGCGACCGAGTCCGGACCCATGAAGAAGTCGTTGAAGTCGCCCGGGACGTCCGTGTTGTTGTAGAGCACGCGGCGGTTGACGAGCCATGCGTAGCCCCAGCCGGGATAGGCGAGCGTCCCGTTCGGGTCGGACGTGTTGCGGCTCTTCGCCCGGTTGTCGGTCTCCCAGTCGACTTGATTGGCGTGCTTGTGCAGCGTGCGGTTGGTGTTGTAAGCGCCCACGTAGAGCCAGGACGTGCCGGTAGCCGGCGTGCCCATCTCCCGGTACATCTGCTCGGCGATCCATTCGGAACCGTAGACGGTACCGGTGGTGGGAGCGGTCGCGCCCGCGGACCAGATCTCCGCGGTGCCGCTGACGTCCTCGAACGCGGTGGCGCCACCCGGCGTCCACCCGTAGCGGTCGCCGTAGAGGACCGCGTAGGCGTTCAAGCTCCCCTGGCCCTGCGCCGACCACTGCGCGGTGATGTGCGAGAAGGCGCCGGCGCCGTCGAGCGCGTGGGCGAAGCGGAACAGCAACTCGAGATCGGACTTGCTGTTGCCCTTGGGCAGCGTCGCGCGCTCGCGCCACTGCAGGCAGCGGCCGGAGTTCGTGACCGAGCCGGCCTCCTCGACGTGGGAGGCGGCCGGGATCAGGTAGGTCACGCCTCCGGGCTTGCGCGAGACGGCGGCCGTCTCGTTCTCGAACATGTCGACGACCACGAGGGTGTCGAGTGCGTACAGGCCGCTGCGCACGGCGCCCTGGTTCGGCTCCGTGACCGCGGGGTTCTGACCCCAGGAGACCGCGGCCGTGATATCGCCGCTGATCATCTTGCGGAACATGGTGATGTGGTCGTACCCGTTGGTCTTGGGCCAGAGGTCGTACAGGGCGTTCGTGAGCGTGCGGCTGGCGTTCGGACGCGTCTGCCACGAGGGGTTGCCGAAGAAGTTGTAGGTCATGTTGATGAACCCGGTCTGCTGCAGCCCCATGGCGGCCGTGTTGTACGCGTCGTCGTAGGAGTCGTTCATCTGGCCACGGGTGCCCGTCCCGTTGACCGGGTTGCCCCACAGGTTGTCCATGTACTTGCCGAACGCGTTCGAGTCGGCAGAGGTCATGACCGACGGGTTGCCGGAGTAGAAGGGGATCAGGTGCTGCAGGTTGCCCATGTCGGTCGAGCCCTGGACGTTGTGGATGCCGCGCAGCGCGTTGATGCCGCCGCCGGCACGGCCCATGTTGCCCATCAGCGACTGCAGGACCGCGAACGACTTGACGTTCTGTGAGCCGCAGGTGTGCTGGGTCAGGCCCATCGCGTAGAGCATCGTGGTGGCCTTGTAGCCGGGTTCCGTCGGGTCCTGCGAACCCGCGCCGGTGACCGGTCCCACGCTCGAGCAGCGGCCGTTCTCGATGTAGGCGGCGACGACGTCGTCGATGTCCGGGGTCGTGCAGCCGCAGATGTTCGCGACCACGCTCGGCGTGTACGGCGCGACGTGGGCCTTCAGCCGGTTGTACACCGTGTTCGGGTTGTCGAACACGCTGGCCGCCTTCTGCGGCAGGTTGGAGATCTGCTGCGCCGTGCCCCCGTCGATGGTCTCACGCGCGTAGTCCGAGCCGTCGGGCTGAACGATGAAGCGGGCGTCGGTGTACTTGGAGCCGGAGACCGCACGCGTGACGCTTCCCGTGGTCGCATCCCCGTCGGTGTAGAACGTGTTGTCGCTCGTCTCGTTCAGGAACTGGTAGAACTTCTCGCTCACGGCATCGGAGCGCGACTCCATGTTCTCGATGACGCCGCGGACGATGCCGTTGACGAACGCGATGTCCGTCCCGGGACGGATGCGGACGAACCTGTCCGCCTGCAGGGCGGTGCGCGTCTTGCGCGGGTCGATGACGATCAGCTTGGCGCCCTTGTCGCGCGCGATGTTGATGTGCCTCATGCTCGCCGGGTGGTTCTCGACGGGGTTGGCCCCCATGACCACCACGAGCGACGTGTTGCCCATGTCGGTCCAGTTGTTCGTCATGGCGCCTCGTCCGAATGCGGCGGCCAGACCGGCCACCGTGGACGAGTGTCATATACGGGCCTGGTGCTCGACGTTCGTCGTGCCGAACTGGGCGATCAGGCGGCGATACGCGTAGTTCTGCTCGTTGTTCATGTGCGAGCTGCCGAAGAACGCCACCTGCTTGCTGTTGTAGCCGTTGCCGGCTGCCGGGGCCGCGCCGTTGGCGTCACGCGCAGCCATCATCGCTGTCGCGATCTCGCCGAAGGCCGCGGTCAGGTCCATCTTGGACCATGCGCCGTCCCCGGTCCTCTTGTACGCGATGCCATCGGTGTAGCCGGCATCATGCGCGAACACGCTGTTGACCGGGTGAGTGCCCGCGAAGGCGCCGATCCGGCGCCTGTTGGTCACCAACTGGTGTGCGCCCGCGCCCTTGGCGCAAAGCCCGCCAGCGTTGAACGGCGACTGCGGGTCGCCGTAGACGTCGAGGACGTTCCCGTCGATGTCCACGTCGACCAGCTGTCCGCAGCTGGCGGAGCAGTAGGGGCACGTGGTGTGGTAGATAGCTGCCACGTCCGCGGCGAACGCCCGTGAGGGCGTGAAGGCGAGTTCCATACCGGTGGCGCCAGCAGCGGCGGCGGCACCGGTCACCTTCAAGAAGTCTCGCCGGGAGAGTGTCAGCTTCCCACCGTCCTTGTCTCGTTGTGCCATGCCTCTCCCTCTCCAGGTCTGAGCGCGCCCCTGACAGGACACGCTATCCCTTCGCGGACCGTCATCGGTCCGCCCAGCGTCTTGGACTCCGCCCTTCCTTTCCGACGCCGAGGGGGGCTGCGGCACGAAGAAGCCGACCTCCAGATTGCACCGTGCGTGCCGGAAACACGACGATGCGGCGAAGGCCGACCGAGACGCGGCCGCTCGCCCCCTTACCCCAACAGAACGCCAGACGGGCCCGGATTCGCCGGACGGTCCCGCCTGGGCCCATCTCCTTTCCAAGTCGGGAGGCGCCGCCGTTTCCCGCGACACCCTATCGGCCCGATGACCTTGGCGGGGACGCTGTAGGTCAGGGGGCTCGGAGACGAAGCACTGAGTTGTCAAGAGACCAAGGGATCCACGGGGTCGCCAGCCACCGTGAAGGTTTCGTAACAAAAGTTACAACCGTGTGTCAGTAGCCTACTCCTTACTGGCAGGTCCAGTCAACCGGTCCGCCCCCGCCACCCTCCCCGAACGTGCCCCTCGAAGGTGGCACGGCGGGCACCTACCGGCGCTTGCCTTCGCCCGTGAGCAGCTCCAGTCCGAAGACCTCCACGTTCAGCGCCCCGGCCAGGGCCTTGAGCTGCGGATCCAATGTGCACATCCGCTTGCTGCGCTCGCCCATCGCCAACAGCACCGCGACGGGGTGCTCGACGTTCATCCGCTCCTGCAGGGATCGGGCATCCGTGTCCGAGTGAGCCTCGGGCTGGATGACCTGGCCGAGGTCACGGCCCTCGACCATGCGGCCGGAGTACGCGTCCCAGGCGTCCAACGGGACCACGAACCGGGTGCGGCGCATGTCGGCCATGCGCTCGACGAGACCCGCTTCGACCGCCGCCTCGACGTAGTCGCCGGAGAGCACGTAGGTGCGCTTCCTCAGCAGCAGGAGCAGCGGCAGCAGGAGCAGCGGGGCGAGGCACGCCAGCCACGCCAGCGGACCTCCCGGCAGGGCTGGCGGCTCCAGCGTCTCCACCGGCCACCCCCAGACCTGTATCTGGTGGTTCTCGCGGTCGGAGACGTAGATGCGCCCGCGCGAGTCCAGCGCCACGTCGTTCGCGTAGCGGAACTGCCCCGGACCCACGCCGCCGCTCCCGAAGCCGGTGAGGAGCTTGCCGCTCAGGTCGAACACGTCCACGGAATGCGACAGCGCGTCGACCACGTAGAGGCGGGCCTGCTCGTCGATCGCCACTCCGCGCGGGATGCCCGAGGTCCGCAGGATGCGCTCGTACTCCCCGGTGGGAGTGAAGACCTGGACCCGCCGGTTGTTGCTGTCGGAGATGAAGACCGAGCCGTCCTCGGCGATCACCGCGCCGTTGGGGAAGTAGAACTGGCCGGGGAAGTCCGACATGATCTCGGCCCGGCCGGTCTTGCCGAAGCGGCGGATCTCGCGGCCCGAGGGGTCGAAGACGATGACCCGATGCTTCTCGTTGATGCCCGCGTCCGTGACGTAGAGGTTGCCCTCGGCGTCGAAGCCCATCCCCAGCGGCGCCCAGAACTCCGCCTCCGGCCCGTCGGGCAGGATCTTGCGCTTGTACTTGCCGTCCGCGTCGAACACGTACACCGCGCGCAACCGGCGGTCCGACACGTAGAGGTCGTCGCCGGGTCCGACGGCGAGGTGCGCGGGAGCCTGCAGGGCCGTGTCCTCCCCGTCGGCGATCTCGGAGATCGTGAAGCGGTACTTGCCGTCGGAGGTGTAGACGCGCACCACGCGCGCCTTGGTGTCCGTTGCGTAGACGAGGTCGTCCTTGCCTACCGCGACGCCGATGGGCCGGGCGAGGGCGTCGGCGCCGGGCGGGCCGGAGATCGCGTAGAGGAACTGGGGCGGCAGGATCTGCTCCGCCTGCTCGGCGCCGGGAAGGGGAAGACGCCGGTTGACCATGTAGTAGTAGGTCGCGTAGGCGACGAGCGCGAGCAGCGTGAGCAGGATGCCGAGTATGAACAGCTGCCTGCGACGGCGCTTGGCGGTCTCGCGGGACGCGACGAGCTCGTACGCCTCCTGGGAAGGCTGCGCGGCGTGGTCCTCGTAGGGGTTGGACCTCGGGTCGGTCACTTCTTCTTGCCCTTCTCGAGCCTCTCGACAGCCTCGGTCACCGCGGGATCCTCGGGAGCGAGTCGCGCCACGGCGTCCCACGCCTCCCGCGCCTTGTCCTCGTCGCCCGCCTTCTCCCACAGCGCCGCGACCAGCTTGGCGGCCTCCACGTCGCCGGGTTCGAGGGCCAAGGCGACCCGGGCTTCGGCGAGCGCCGCCTTGGCGTCGGTCGCCTGCGACTCGCGCGCCGCCGCCAGCCGGTCCTCGAACGGCCCGAGCCGCTTCAGCGCGTCGGCGGGCTCCGTCCTTCCGCTCGGCGCCTTGTCGGCCGACCTGCGGAAGTGCTCCGCCGCGGCGGCCTCGTCACCCTCCTCGAGGAGGATGGTGCCGAGGTCGTAGTTCGCCTCGGGCAGCGCGGGATCGAACATGAGCGCGTAGCCGAGGTGCTCCCGGCGCTTGTCGTGGATGTCGAGCTTCCAGTAGGCGTAGGACAGCACGTAGTGGGTGTCCGACGCGTCGCGGCGCATCACGAGCGCCCGCTTCAGGTAGTCGACGGCGTCCTCGTAGCGTCCCTGCTCGATGAGCACGTTGCCCAAGTAGAAGTACGCCTTCTCCAGCCGCTGGTCCTGCAAGACGAACTGCCCTTCCTCCAGCGACTCGATGATCTTGAGCCAGTAGCCCTCGGCCTTCTGCCACTCCTCGCCCTGCATCGCGATGAGCGCGAGACCGGAGAGCGCGTTGGCGTTGTCCGGCTCGAGCTTGAGCGCGGCCTGGAACTGCTCGGCGGCGTCTCGCTTCCGCCCCGCGGCCAGGAGCGCCTCGGCCAAGCGGACGCGCAGGGTCGCGTCCCCGGGGTTCTCCCGCACGAGACGCATCAGGGTCTCGGCCGCGCGGCCGGCGGGGCTGCCCGTCCTGCTCGCGATCCGGTCCGACACCACCAGGTAGCCGAGGTACGCCAGGGTCGCCACGAGCAGGACCGCCGTGCCGCGCACGACCCACGCCAATACACTGGGAGGACGCTTCAAGTGGACCTCTTCCGCGCGCACGCGATCCCTCGGCCGGCCGTTCCGGGGCGCGAGGATGCAAAACGCGCGCCGGAAGCGTCCAGTCTACCGAAAGACCACAGGATGCGCCTCACCGCACGAGTCCGACGGCGGTCTTGCGCACGCCGTCGGACACCGCCGGCGTCCCGCCGAGCACACTCGCGAACCCCAGCGACGGGTTGGCCTTGATGAACGAGACGGCCTGCGGGGAGAGCCTGGCCGGATCGGTCAGCATCAGCGGCGCCCACGGACCCGTGCCGATCCCCGCCAAGACCCCTCCCGCCAGCGCGTCGGGATAGTTCGTGCCGGTGGCGAGGAAGATGCCCACGGGCGCCGGCACGCCGGTGAGGGTCTTGCCGTGGTCGATGAGCGCCCTGGCGGTGTCGTACCTGTTGGGGCCCGCCTTGCGCACGACCTTGCCGCCGTACACCTTCTTGAGGTCGCTCTCCACCCTGGGACCCACCGCCGGGTCCCCACCGCAGATCACGATGCGGTCGGGCTTCAGGTTCGCGAGCGCTTTGAGCGTCGCCGACGGCAGCGCCTGCGTCTGGGTGAGGACGATCGGTCCCCTGAGAGCGGCCGCCAGGCTGGATGCTGCGAGCGCGTCGGGGAAGTTCAGGCCCGTTGCGACGAAGGCGGTGCCCCCCGTCGGCCCGGACGCCCGCAGCTTGCGGGTCTGCTCCGACACCGCGTAGGAGGTGCCGTACCGGTCGCTTCCCTCCACTCGCACCGGCGTCGTGCCGAGGATCGACTTCAGCTGCGCGCGCGCCTGGGATCCTACGACCGGGTCGCCCCCGACCACGTACGCCTTCGTCACGCCGAGACCCTTCAGACGCTTGAGCTCGCCGGCGACAGGACTCGGCACCTGATCCTTGCCGACGAGCAGCAGCGGCCCGCCCACCGCGCCGGCCAGCGACGAGGCCGGCAGCGCGTCGGCCCAGCCGAACGCGCTCGCGATCACGACGGCCTTGCCGGGCCCGAGGGACGCGGCGTCGGGGAACGCCTGCTGGGAGACGGCGACCGCGGTCTTCATGCGGTCGTCCCCGGCGATGCGGGAGGGGGGAGCGGTCACCGAGACGTTGACGGCCGCCGCCGACGCCGAGTACTGGCTGCCGTCGAACGTGCCGTACGCGGAGGCGCCGGCCGTCACGGAGGCGCCCAGCGCCTTGTCCTTGGTCACGGTCCACGTCTGCTCCGGCTCGAGAGCGGTGCTCCGGGTGATCGTGCCGAACAGCTCACCCGTCTCGAGCCGCACGCTCGTGAGCGGGGCCTCACCCGTGTTGACGACCCCGTAGGTGAAGGTGACCGTCTCCCCCGCCTTCACGGAGGTCTTGCTCGCCGAGACCGAGACGGACAGGCCCGGGTTCTGCTGGGTGGAGTCGACCTTGCCCCGTACGGAGGGCGCCAGCACCCCGTACGACGCCCCGGGCACGGGATCCCACGCCTGCACCAGATAGTCGTACGGCGCGTTCGAGCGTGCCGTCGTGTCGGTGAACGTCGTCTCCGACACCCTCTCGGGGAGCGGCGAGATCTCCGCCCAGGAGTCCTCGCCGGCGGAGGAACGCCACACCCGGTAGGTCACCGTACGCTCGTCCACCACGGCCTCGCGGTTCGAGCGGTACGGCTCGGCCCACGACAGCACGATCGTCGAGCCGGACTGGACGGCCGCGAGGTCGCGGACGGGCCCGTACTTGAGGCCCGTGACCGCGACGTCGTCGATCGTGACGCCCTCACCGACGTCGGCCGGGTGGTCGTTGAAGTCCCACCACTGGAAGCTGACCAGGCCGGGCCGCCGGGAGAGGTTGCCGCGGACTTCAGGCGGGCTTGGGTCGTTCAAGGGATCGGAGAGGTCCCACGACAGCGACTTCCACTCGTTCGCGGGCGTCTTGGCTATGCCTTCGTTGGTGTAGAACCGGTCGGTGCCCAGGGCGCCCCATCCCACGTTGAACGAGTTGACGTCACCGAACCCCAGGCTCGGCATGGTGTACCGGAAGGTGAGCCGGCTGCTGTAGTAGTGCTCCAGCTCGGGGACGGAGATGCGCGCGAGGCCCCTGCTGGCGGCGGGATACTTGCCCCCGTAGGCGTCCCAGGTGTCCGGGAGGATCGTCGAGGTGGCCGATGCGCCCGCGCACCACAGCCCGCGGGAGCCGCCGTAGCTGCGCGCCGTGACGGGTCCCCAGTAGGCGCTCGTCGGCGAGCTGTCCTGGGAGTCGGGGTGGATCGGCACGACGGACAAGCGCTCGGGATAGGCGCCCTCGAAGCCCTCGGAGACGACCGGCTGGAACGCGGCCGGCGGAGGCGCGGCGAACCCGGGAGCGGGGACGGCCAGGAACAGGGCGGCTGCAAGGATCCACGTGAGCGGTCTGCGGGACGTCATGTCTCTCCCCTGGTGGTCGATGGGCCTACTTCGTGGCGGGGATCAGCGATGCGAGCCGCACCGCCTCGTCCTTGTACGAGACCGGGTCGCCGGACGTCGCCGTGAGGAGGACCTCGAAGGCGAAGCGGCCCCGGGCGAAGCTGACGGAGACGAGGCGTCGTCCGTCCGTGCCGGACTTGCCGTTGAGCACGCCCACCTTCACGTCGCTCAGGCCGTTCGGGTACGCCTTGCCCGTACCCGCGACGAAGGCCGCCGCGCCCGAGAGCGACCCCATGTCCCTCACTACCATCGAGGCGACGGTCACCTTGCCGAAGACCTCGGTGCCGAGTCGCGGCTCCAGGGTGACCTGCGCGTCGGCGGGACCGCTCTCGGCGCCCGTCGAACGGTACCCCTGCACCGACGCCGGCAACATCTCGCCGAGGTCCTCCCTGGGCCGGTCGTACCCTTCGGCGGACGGATCGCCCGGGTCGGTGCCCGGGCCGCCGCCGGCCGGCGGCTCCGCGTCGGGACCTCCGCCGCCACCCGTCCCCGGGCCCAGGTCGGCCGGCGGGCGTCGCGCGGCGGTGCGCTCCACGCGGGCCAGCGCGCGCCTGGCCTCCGTGTGGGAGGGATCCTCCTCGAGCAAGCGTCGCAGCAACGCGATGGCTTCGGTCGTCTCCCCGGCGCGCTCCGCGTCCAGCGCGGCGCGCAGGTCCGCGCCCGGGCGCGACTCCGAAGAGGACATCGACGAGCGAGGCCCCGAGCCCTGGGGTGAGGAGAGGGAGCTGGCCACGAGGATGACCGCGGCCAAGGCGGCTGCCGCGGCGGCGAGGACGAGGAGGCGCTTGTTCCTGGTGATGCCGGTCATCCGGAGAAGCCCCTTACCGGTTCGGCTGATGCCCGCGCGGCAACGACCGATCGTCGCTGTCACAGCAAACCATCTGCCGTCATCCCGTCCCGAGCGCGTCGGCCGCGGACAGACCGTGCTCGATCGCGCCCGCGTCGAGGGAGGCGGCCGCGCGCCGCGCGGCGTGGTCGAACGCGGCGTGAGCCGCGCGCCCGAACTTGAGCAGGTCTCCGCCCGCGGCTTCGGCTATCGCGGACAGGTCCCGTTCGGCCCCGGCGACCGCGTCGTCGTTCAACGCCGCCGCCTCGAGCCAGTGCCGCACCAGGCCCGGATCGAGCACGGTCGGTGCGGCGAGCATCTCCTCGATCCCGGCGAAGTCCCATTCGACGCGCTCCGCCCCCGCGAACTGCTCCTCGATCTGCGGGGCCAGCCCGTGCGGCAGCGAGATGGCGAACACCGCGTGAGGCCCGAGCACCCACCGCAGCTCGGACAGCGAGCCGACGACGAGCGCCTTGGTCTCGTCGTCGAGCGTCGGCCACGGATCGAACCTGTCGTAGACGACCACCAGCTTCCGCCAGCGGAAGGTCGCGAACCGGGCCGCGGCGGCCAGCGTCTTCTTGGGCGCCTTGGTGACCTTGAGCTCTTGCGCGACGGCGGCGAACCCGTCCGACACGTAGGCGCGAACCGCCCTGGCCACGACCGGTGACAGGTGCGCCTTCAGGTGGGCGATCACGTACTCCGCCACCGGGCGAGGAGCGGGCTCGCCCCCGGCGCCCTCTTCCCCTTCCCCTTCCGCGCGGCGCTCCGGCCGCTGACCCGCGGCGGAGGCCGCCGACTCCTCATCGGTGTCGGCCGCTTCCTCGGGATCGGCCTCGAGGCCCACGCTGCGCAGGTAGGTCTCGTACAGTACGACGTTCGCCTCCTCGTCGGGCTTGCGGACGGGCTCCAGTCCGCCGAAGTGCTCCGCCACGGCCTCGGCGGGCTCGGACGAGAACCGCTCCGCCAGCTCCTCGAGGGAGCCGAGCTCCTCGACGGCGGCATACTCCGGCAGCGACCCGTCCGGCTCGCGCAGGGCCGCCGAGACGTAGGCCGCCAGCGTCAGGTCGAAGCCGGCGGCGGCTAGCAGTTCCGCCAGCTCCGTGAGGGTCCCCCGTATCCTGCCCAGGCGCATCATGTCCATGCCGACGTTGAACGCCAGCACGTTCAGCCGCTCGTCGCGAGCCGTGGCGTACAGGAACTCGTTCAGCGCGGCACGGAGGTAGTAGTCGGGGATGTCGTCGCGGAACCCGAGCAGCACGGGCCGTGCGTCCGGAGCGCCCGCGGCCGCGTCCACCACCCGCAAGAGGCGGTTCGCCTCCGCGTGCACGAGTTGCTGGACCCAGTAGGGGTCCTCCGTCTCGTCCTGCCCCGCGAAGGGGTTCGCGACGAAGCCGAGCGGCCGGTGATCGGGATAGGTCTCGGGATCTCTGTCCACCTGGGCGCACCTCTCGAGATAGACCTGGACGCGGACCATCATACATGCCGCGGGCGTCCGGGCGAGA